>NZ_JBHWIE010000062.1:0-32974 GCF_042732085.1 Actinosynnema sp. NPDC059797 | reverse complement strand
GCGCGCACGTGAACATGGCGGGCATCATGTGCGGCGGCACCTGCGCGAAGTCCAGGATCACCGCGGCCCAGAACTCGACGTTGGTCTCGATCGCCCGGTCCGGCCGCCGCTCGCGCAGCTCGGCCAGCGCGGCCTGCTCCAGCGCCGCCGCCACCTCGTAGCGGGCCGCGCCCAGCTCCCGGCAGGTGCGCCGCAGCACGCGGGCCCGCGGGTCCTCCGCCCGGTACACCCGGTGGCCGAAGCCCATCAGCCGCTCGCCCCGGTCGAGGATGCCCTTGACGAAGCCCCTGGCGTCGCCGGTGCGCTCGACCTCCTCGATCATCGGCAGCACGCGGGCGGGCGCGCCGCCGTGCAGGGGGCCGGACATCGCGCCGATCGCGCCGGACATGGCCGCCGCGACGTCCGCGCCCGTGGAGGCGATGACCCGCGCGGTGAACGTGGAGGCGTTGAGCCCGTGCTCGGCGGCCGACACCCAGTAGGCGTCCAGGGCCTTCACGTGCGCCGGGTCCGGCTCGCCCCGCCAGCGGGTGAGGAACCGCTCGGTGATGGTCCGGCACTCGTCGATGCGGGCCTGCGGCACGGCGGGCCTGCCGATGCCGCGCGCGGACTGCGCCGCGTAGGACAGGGCCATCACCGAGGCCCGCGCCAGCTGGTCCCGGGCCTGCTCGTCGGTGATGTCCAGCAGCGGCTGGTAGCCCCAGATCGGGGCGACCATCGCCAGCGCCGCCTGCACGTCCACCCGCACGTCGCCGGTGTGCACCGGGATGGGGAACGGCTCGGCGGGCGGCAGGCCGGGACCGAAGCGGCCGTCCACCAGCAGCGCCCACACGTTGCCGAAGGTGACCTTGCCGGCCAGGTCCTCGATGTCGACGCCCCGGTAGCGCAGCGCCCCGCCGTCCCGGTCGGGCTCCGCGATCTCGGTGCGGAAGGCGACCACGCCCTCAAGTCCCGGTTTGAAGCCGTCGTCCTCGCTCTGCACCACGCTGTGCGCTCCTTAAATCGACGAAGTGTCCTAGGGGTTGGACCAGGGGTTGACAGCACACTCCTCCGCGGGGGACGCGCTGGCAATCACGGGTGTGCGTGGCGTCGGTCACGATCAAGGAACCGATTCAGACCGCAAGCGGACCGCAAGCCGATCGTTAAGCCCTTGTTTCCGTTCCGGGGTATCGGCGTTTCGCCGTGGTAGACCACCTGACCATGCACCTCACCCCGCACGAGCGCGACAAGCTGCTGGTCCACGTCGCGGCCGACGTCGCGCGCCGGCGGCTGGAGCGCGGTGTCGCCCTGAACCACCCGGAAGCCGTCGCGCTCATCACCGACCACGTGCTGGAGGGCGCGCGGGACGGCCGCTCGGTCAGCGAGCTGATGGAGAGCGGCAGGCACGTCCTCGCGCGCGGCCAGGTGCTGCCGGGCGTGCCGGAGATGATCGAGTCCGTGCAGGTGGAGGCCACCTTCCCGGACGGCACCAAGCTCGTGACCGTGCACCACCCGATCGCGTGAGGAGGACCGTCGTGGTCCCTGGCGAGGTGATCCCCGGCGAGGAGCCGGTCGAGCTGAACCCCGGGCGGCCCCGCACCGCGCTGGTCGTGGTCAACGCCGCCGACCGGCCGGTGCAGGTCGGGTCGCACTACCACTTCGCGGCCGCCAACCCGGGCCTGGAGTTCGACCGCGAGGCCGCCTGGGGCAAGCGGCTGGACGTCCCCGCGGGCACGGCCGTGCGGTTCGAGCCGGGCGTGGAGCGCGAGGTCGTGCTGGTGCCGATCGCCGGCGCGCGGCGGGTGCCGGGCCTGCGGCCCGAGCAGGCGGGGGACCTGGACCGGTGACGCGCATCGACCGCGAGCGCTACGCGGAGCTGCTCGGCCCCACGGTCGGCGACCGCGTCCGGCTCGCCGACACGGACCTGCTGATCGAGGTCACCGAGGACCGCAGCCGGGGCGCGGGCTCGGGCGACGAGGTCGTCTTCGGCGGCGGCAAGGTGATCCGTGAGTCCATGGGCCAGGGCGCGGCCACCCGCGCCGAGGGCGCGCCCGACCTGGTGATCACCGGCGCGATCGTGCTGGACCACTGGGGCGTGGTCAAGGCGGACGTGGGCGTCCGGGACGGGCGGGTCGTCGGCATCGGCAAGGCCGGCAACCCCGACACCATGGACGGCGTCGACCCGGCCCTGGTCATCGGACCCGGCACGGAGGTGCTGTCCGGCAACGGGAAGATCCTCACCGCGGGCGGCATCGACTGCCACGTGCACTTCATCTGCCCGCAGATCGTGGAGACCGCCGTCGCGTCCGGCCTGACCACGCTCATCGGCGGCGGCACCGGCCCGGCCGAGGGCACCAAGGCCACCACGGTCACGCCCGGCGCGTGGAACCTCGGCCGGATGCTCGCCTCCATGGACCACATGCCGGTCAACGTGCTGCTGCTCGGCAAGGGCAACACGGTCCGCGAGGAGGCCCTGCGCGAGCAGCTGCGCGGCGGCGCGGGCGGGTTCAAGCTGCACGAGGACTGGGGCACCACGCCCGCCGCGATCGACGCCTGCCTGCGCGTGGCCGACGAGTCCGGCGTGCAGGTGGCCATCCACACCGACACGCTCAACGAGGCCGGGTTCGTCGAGTCCACCCTGGCCGCCATCGCCGGCCGGTCGATCAACGCCTACCACTCCGAGGGCGCGGGCGGCGGCCACGCGCCGGACATCATCCGGGTGGTGTCCGAGCCGAACGTGCTGCCGTCCTCGACCAACCCGACCCGCCCGCACACCGTCAACACGCTCGAAGAGCACCTGGACATGCTGATGGTGTGCCACCACCTCAACCCGTCGGTGCCCGAGGACCTGGCGTTCGCGGAGAGCCGCATCCGGCCCACCACGATCGCCGCCGAGGACGTGCTGCACGACCTGGGCGCGATCTCCATGATCAGCTCCGACTCGCAGGCCATGGGCCGCGTGGGCGAGGTGGTCATCCGGACCTGGCAGACCGCGCACGTGATGAAGCTGCGGCGCGGCGAGCTGGGCGGCGGCGAGCCCGCCGACAACCTGCGCGCCCGCCGCTACGTGGCCAAGTACACGATCAACCCGGCGATCGCCCACGGCATCGACCACGAGGTGGGCTCGGTGGAGGTCGGCAAGCTGGCCGACCTGGTGCTGTGGGAGCCGAAGTTCTTCGGCGTGCGGCCGGCGGTGGTGCTCAAGGGCGGGTTCATCGCCCACGCGGCGATGGGCGACGCGAACGCGTCCATCCCGACGCCGCAGCCCGTGCTGGCCCGGCCCATGTTCGGCGCGCACTCGGCGGCGCTGAGCAGCGTCCACTTCGTGTCGCGGCAGGCGGTCGACGCGGACCTGGCGGACCTGCTGCGGCTCGCCCGGCCGCTCGTGCCGGTGCGGGACACGCGCGGGGTCACCAAGGCGGACATGGTGCTCAACGACGCGATGCCGGACGTGCGGGTGGACCCGGACAGCTTCGCCGTGCACGTCGACGGCGAGCTGGTCGAGCCCCGGCCGGTGACCGAGCTGCCCCTCGCCCAGCGCTACTTCCTGTTCTGATGAACCTCGCGGCGCTGATGATCGCGGACTCCCGCTTCCCGGGCGGGGGCCACGTCCACTCGGGCGGCGTGGAGGAGGCGGTGGCGCGGCGGCTGGTCACCGACGAGGTCTCGCTGGCGTCGTTCCTGCTCGGCAGGCTGCGCACGGCGGGCGCGCTGGGCGCGGCGTTCGCCGCCGCAGCCACCCGCCCGGATCCCGGCAGCCCGGACTCCGGCAGCCCGGACCCCGGCAGCCCGGACCCCGGACTCCTCGGCGCTGGCGGTCCTGGCGGTCTTGGAGGCCCCGGTAGTCCTGGCCCCGGCGACCTCGCCCCGGACAGCCCCGCCCCGGACAGCCCCGCCCCCGGCCGCCTCGCCGAGCTGGACGCGGAGCTGGACGCCCGCACCCCGTCGCCCGCGCAGCGCGCCGCCTCGCGCGCCCAGGGGCGCGGCCTCGCGCGGGCCGCCCGCCTGGCCTGGCCCTCGCCCGCGCTGACCGGGCTGCTGCGCGTCACGCCCCGGCCGCACCACCCGATCATCGTCGGCGTGCTCGTCGGCGACCCGTTCGAGGCCGCGCAGACCGTCGCCTACCACGCCGTCACCGGGCCGGCGACCGGCGCGATCCGGCTGCTCGGGCTGGACCCGTTCGGCGTCAACGCGGTGCTGGCCCGGCTGGCGGGCGAGATCGACGCGGTCGCGGAGGCCGCCGCCCGCCACGCCGACACCGACCCCGTCGACCTGCCCGCCCCCGGCTCGCCCGGCCTGGACCTGCTGGCCGAGGCCCACGACCGCCACCACAGGGAAGAGGTGCGTCTCTTTGTCAGCTGACCACGCCCACGGCCACACCCACCCGGTCAACTTCGACCCCGCCGACGCGGGCCACGACCCCCACCACCCCGCCGACCACGCCGGCCACCTCCACCGGGCGGTGCGCCTCGGCATCGGCGGCCCGGTCGGCAGCGGCAAGACCGCGCTGACCGCCGCGCTGTGCCGGGCCCTGGGCGGCGAGCTGGAGCTGGCCGTGGTGACCAACGACATCTACACCACCGAGGACGCCGACTTCCTGCGCGCGGCGGGCGTCCTCGACACCGAGCGGATCGAGGCGGTGCAGACCGGCGCGTGCCCGCACACCGCGATCCGCGACGACATCACCGCCAACCTCGACGCCGTGGAGCTGCTGGAGCACCGCTTCCCGGAACTGCGGCTGGTCATCATCGAGAGCGGCGGCGACAACCTCACCGCCGTGTTCAGCCGGGGCCTGGTGGACCGCCAGATCTTCGTCGTGGACGTGGCCGGCGGCGACAAGGTCCCCCGCAAGGGCGGCCCCGGCGTCACCACCGCCGACCTGCTCGTGATCAACAAGACGGACCTCGCGCCGCTGGTGGGCGCCGACCTCGGTGTCATGGCGGCCGACGCCCACCGCGTGCGCGGCGGGCTGCCCGTGATCAGCCAGTCACTGGTCGAGACCCCGGAGGCCCCCGCCGTGGCCGACTGGGTGCGCGCTCAGCTCCGCACGCTCGCGACGGTCAGTTGAGCGCCGAACCGGCTCACGTCGCCCGCGCAGCCGTGGGCGTCCGCCAGCGGCAGGTGCAGGGGCTCGGTCTCGTCCGGCGGGTAGACCCGGATGCCCCACACGGGCGTCTTGAGGCACGCGTCCGGGTCGAAGTTGTCGACCGCGGCGAACCCCACGTCCGAGACGGCCGCCGCGCCGTGCGGCAGGGTGAGCAGCGGTCCCCGCTCGCCGACCCGCACGGCCGCCGCGCCGACCTGGCGGCCCGCCGCGTCCACGTAGGACACGCCGGGGTACCCGCGCAGCACGCAGGTCGCCGGCCCCCTGTTGGTGAGCACCACCTCGCGGTACGTGGTGCCCGCCGCACCGCCGACGTGGCCGAACCGGACGTCGAGGTCCGCCGAACGGCACGTGGCGGCGCCGACGCCCGCCCCGGCCGGCTGCGCGGCGGCGATCCCCCCGGTGAACAGCACCGCGGCCACGGCCGCGAACGCTGCGACAAATCTCCTCATCACGATCTCCCCCGAGATTCACGGGTGGTCCCTCCACCCGTTGACAGGACGTGTCGCGGGTCACAGGGGTTGCCCCGGTGAGGGCGCGGGCCCGCCTGGTCGTGGCGCGGGACCCGGACGGGCGGTCCTTCGCGCGCGAGCTGCGGTCCATGGCCCCGCTCCGGCTCGTGCCGCACCGGGGTCCGTCCCGGCGGGACGTCGCCCTAGTCCACCTGGTCAGCTCGGTCACCGCGCCGCTGGGCGGCGACGACCTCGAACTGGACGTCGTGGTCGAGCCGGGCGCGGCGCTGGTGCTGCGGGGGGTGGCCGCCACGCTGGCCCTGCCCGGCCACCACGGCACGGGCAGCAGGTCACTCGTCCGAGTGGAGTTGGGCGAGAACGCTTCCCTGGAGCACCTGCCGGAACCGACGGTGGTGACGGCGCGGGCGCGGCACGAGGCGGTGTTCCGCGCGGAGTTGGCGGACGGCGCCCGGCTGCGTTCCCGGGACGTCGTCGTGCTGGGCCGCCGCGGCGAGCCGCCCGGTTCGCTCGTCACCACCCTGGACGTCCGGAGAAGAGGGACCGTCATCAAGCAGACATCCCGCGTGGGCGTGCCCGAGGTGGACCGCAGCGCGGCGGGCCTGGCGGGCCGCCGCGTGCTGGGCTCCGAGCTGCTGTGCTGGGGCGAGGACCCGGCGGTGGCGGTGTCCGGGCAGTGGTGGTCGCTCGTGCCGCTCGCCCGGGGCGGCAGCCTCGCCACGGCCCTCGGCGACGACGCCGTCACCGTCGTGCGCGCCCTGGACCTGGCCCGCGCGCAGCACCCGGGATCGAGTGATCGTCTGACTCGATCTCGAACTCGATTCCGAGTCGCGGCTCACACCGAAAGTGACGGATCGGGTGGCGGTCATCACCGTGCGGGCGGTTCCCCCGCAAGCCGGGACCCCGTACCGTCGCCTGATCGCCAGGTGCCACAAGTGCCTGGCAGGCGGTAGTAACACCACGCTCCGGGAGGTCGGGATGTCGAGGACCACGAACATCGCGTTGCCGTCGATGCGCGTGTCTTACGAGCAGGGTTCGCTCACGGAGAGCGACCTCGCCGGCAGCTGGCACGAGCAGCTCCAGCTGTGGCTGGACCAGGCGACCGGCGCCGGCCTGCCCGAGCCCAACGCCTTCGTGCTCGCCACCGCCGACCCGGAGGGCAGGCCGTCGTCCCGCACGGTCCTCGCCAAGGGCCTCGACGCGCGCGGCCTGGTGTTCTTCACCAACTACACCTCCACCAAGAGCCACGACCTGATGGCGACCCGGTACGCCTCCGCCACGTTCCCGTGGTTCGCCATGCAGCGGCAGGCGCACGTGCGGGGCACCGTGGAGAAGGTCGGCCCCGAGGAGACCGCCGCCTACTGGGCCGGCCGCCCGCGCGGCTCGCAGCTCGGCGCGTGGGCCTCGCCGCAGTCGCGCGTGGTCAGCGGCCGGTCGGTGCTGGAGAGCGCGCTGAACAAGGTCGAGCGGCAGTTCGCCGACGCCGACCGCGTGCCGGTGCCGCCGCACTGGGGCGGCTGGCGCATCCGGCCCGAGGAGGTCGAGTTCTGGCAGGGCCGCCGCGACCGGATGCACGACCGCCTGCGCTTCCGCCTCGGCCGCGACGGCTGGGAGCTCCAGCGCATCGCCCCCTGACCGCCCCCGGCACCTCCCGACCCCCGAACGGGCCCCGCGCTACCGCCGCGGGGTCCGTTCCGCGTCCCGGCGGGTGAGGGTGACGCCGCCGCACCGGACCGCTTGGGCCCCGGGCGCGTTGGACAGCACCTCGATCGGCGGGGAGGCGCCGGCGGGGGAGACCGCGTAGGCGTAGGTCGCGTCGCGCGGCGCCTCCCCGTGGTCGAACCAGATCGTCAGCAGGTCGCCGTGCTCGACCGCCCACCCGCCGGCGAGCGCGCGGTAGGTCAGGCCGTCGTGGGAGACCTCGCCGGCGCGCGCCGAGACCGGCCCGGCGACCAGGCGCTGGTCCACCGAGGTGAGCACGCGGCCCGGCGGTCCGGTGATGCCCGCGCCGAGCGCGACCACGGCGTCGGGGAAGCAGAACCACGTCTTCCAGCCGTCGGTGAAGCGGTCGGTGCCGTCCAGGCGCATCGTCGCCACGCCGTGCGCGCCGTCCGACCACCCGTGCACGTCGTCGGACGCGCCGCGCTCCAGGTAGGGGCGGGGCAGCAGGGACCGGCCCTGCTCGGTGGTGGTGCCGGGCAGCCGCGCCCAGTCCCAGCGGTGGACGGCGCCCCGGTAGCCGTCCGGCCGGCCGGTGGCGCGGAACGCGGTCACGCCGTCGCCGAGGTGGCGGCCGCGGGTGTTCTCGCCGTTCAGGGTCTCCGTGGGCACGGTGCGCGTGGACGACATCCGCACCGTGGCCGACCAGCCGGGGCGGCGGTGGGTCAGGTAGTCCGAGCGCGGGAACCAGCGCGTGCCGACCAGCGGGCCGCCGCGGGGGTCGCCGGGGTCGCGGGGGTCGCCGGGGTTGTCAGGGGCGCCGGGGTCGTCGGGACCGCCGGGGCCGTCGCCGGGGTTCCCGGTCAGCCGGGCCGCGCACGCGGCCAGCTCGTCGGCCCGGTGGCCCTCCCGGGCGAGCGCCAGGGCGGCGGCGCGCAGCGGCCCGACGCCGTGCGCGTCGGGGCGGACCAGCTCGCGGCCCGTGCTGGTGAAGTCGTAGGTGTCGCCGTGGGCGAACCACTGCTGGCCGTCGAGCAGGTAGTCGGCGAAGGCGCGGGTGGCGGGCCCGGTGAACAGGTGCGCCCAGCGCGCGAGCGAGGCGACCAGGCTCGCGCCGTAGCCGCCCGAGTACAGCTGCGGGCCGTGCTGGTGGAAGCTCAGGTCGGGCTGGACGCCCTCGCCGGTGGTGGGTTCGAGCACCGAGCACATGCGCTCGACCTCGTGCCGGACCGCGGCGCCGTCCCGGACCAGCAGGCCGCGGCGCAGCTGCACCCCGGCCGCCCACACCAGGTTCTGCCCGGTCGGCTCCACCGGGCCGGCGGCGTCGCGCAGCCAGTCGCCCCACGCCCGGCGCCGCTCGTCGTCGAGCAGGTCCGCGACGCCGAGCAGGACGTCGCCGACCAGCTCGGGCGCGCCGATCTCGTTGTACCACCAGTTGTCCGACGTCGGGGCGAGCCGCCGCCAGGCCTCCAGCCCCGCCACGCGGTCGCGCGGCGGCAGGGCCGGCAGCCGGCGCAGGTGCTCCAGCGGGGGGAAGTCCAGCGGGTCCCGCGACGCGTAGTCGACGTCGGGCCACGTGCCGTCGAAGGTCATCCCCCCGAGTGTGCTACATCTCCACGGGGAACTCGTTAGTTATCGTAGGCTAACAACCGTGCGGAAAGTCCTGGGGCGCATCGCCATCGACACGCGCCCGTTGAAGGTCGTCGCCTTCCGGCGCCTGTGGCTCACGACCGTGGTGACGGCGATCGGCAGCCAGCTCACCGCGGTCGCGGTGCCCAAGCAGGTGTACGACCTGACCGGCTCGTCCGCCTGGGTCGGCGTGTCCGCGGGCGCGGCCCTGGTGCCGCTGCTGGTGTTCGGCCTCTACGGCGGCGCCATCGCCGACGTGGTGGACCGCCGCAAGCTGCTCGTCGTCACCAACACCGGCATCGCGGTCACCTCGGTGCTGCTGTGGCTCCAGGCGGCGCTCGGCGTGGAGTCGGTGTGGGTGGTCATCGCGCTGCTCTGCCTGCAACAGGTGTTCTTCGCCGTCAACGCGCCCGCCCGCACCGCGTCGGTGGCCCGCCTGGTGCCGGCCGGCCAGCTGGCCGCCGCGTCGGCGCTGTCCTCCACGGTGATGACGTTCGGCGGCGTGTTCGGCCCCATGCTCGCGGGCGCGGCGATGCCCCTGGTCGGCCTGCCCACGCTGTACCTGGTCGACGCGGTGGCCCTGACCGCGACCATCTGGGCGGTGTGGAAGCTGCCGCCCCTGCCGCCCCTGGGGGGCGTCGCGCGGCGGGCCGGCCTGCGCGACGTGGTCGACGGCTTCCGCTACCTGGCCGTGCAGAAGATCCTGCTGGCCAGCTTCCTGCTCGACATCATCGCCATGGTCTTCGGGATGCCGCGGGCGCTGTTCCCGGAGATGGCCGAGCACACCTTCGGCGACCCGCCCGGCGGCGGCCTCGCCCTGGGCTGGCTGTTCGCCGCGATCCCGCTGGGCGCGATGCTGTGCGGCCTGGTCTCCGGCTGGACCTCGCGCGTGCACCGGCACGGCGTCGGCGTCGTGCTCGCGATCGTGGCGTGGGGCGTGGCGATGATCGGCTTCGGCCTGTCCCACGCGCTGTGGCTCGCCGTGGTGTTCCTCGCGATCGGCGGCGCGGCCGACATGATCAGCATGGTGTTCCGCAGCGCCATCCTCCAGGCGGCGGCCACCGACGAGATGCGCGGCCGGATGCAGGGCGTGTTCATCGTCGTGGTGGCCGGCGGGCCGCGCGTCGCGGACCTGCTGCACGGGACGACCGGCGCGCTCGTCGGACCCGGTGTCGCCACGGCGCTGGGCGGGGTGCTGGTGGTGGTCGGGACCGGCCTGGCGGTGCTGGCCATCCCCGCCATCAGGCGCTACCGCTTCCGGCCGGACCCCGCCGAACTGGCGGGGTGACGACCCGCGGTCGCATCGGACCTCCGCAGTGCTCCCACCGGGTGAACCTCGGCACTCTTCCGGGAAGCCGGCCGTTCCGCTGTCCGGCCCCCCTGTGATCCGGCACACTCATCCGGCATGGCGGAAGCGACGAGCGCACCGGCGCAACCGGAACTGAAACGGGCCATCGGCCCCAGGCTCCTGCTGTTCTTCGTGGTCGGTGACATCCTCGGCACCGGCATCTACGCCCTCACCGGCAACGTCGCGGGCAAGATCGGCGGCGCGCTGTGGCTGCCCTTCCTGATCGCGTTCGCGGTCGCCTTCCTCACCGCGTTCAGCTACCTCGAACTGGTCGGCAAGTACCCGAGGGCGGCGGGCGCGGCGCTCTACACCAACCGCGCGTTCAAGATCCAGTTCCTCACCTTCATGGTGGCGTTCGCGGTGATGAGCTCGGGCATCACCTCGGCCTCGTCCGCCGCGCTCGCGTTCGGGCGCACCTACCTCCAGTCCGTCATCCGCGAGTTCTTCTCCGACACGTTCGCGGTGTCCGCGACGCTGGTCGCGATCCTGTTCATCCTCGGCCTGGCGGCGATCAACTTCCGGGGCGTCTCGGAGTCGGTCAAGGCCAACGTGGTGCTGACCTGCATCGAGCTGTCCGGCCTGGTGATCATCATCGCGATCGGCCTGTTCGCCGTGCTGTCCGGCGACGGCGACGCGAGCCGCCTCACCCAGGTCGACCCGGCGCCCGGCCAGAGCGCGCTCGTCGCGATCACGTCGGCCACCGCGCTGGCGTTCTTCGCGATGGTCGGCTTCGAGGACTCGGTGAACATGGCCGAGGAGTGCCGCGACCCGGTGCGGATCTTCCCGCGCGCCATGCTGTGGGGCATGGTCGTGGCGGCGGTGATCTACGTGCTGGTCGCGATCACCTCGTCCCTGCTCATCCCGTCCGACGAGCTGGCGAAGGCCGGGTCCTCCGCCCTGCTGCGGGTGGTGGAGGTCGGCGCGCCCGGCTTCCCGCTGTGGCTGTTCTCGCTGATCGGCCTGTTCGCGGTGATCAACTCGGCGCTGATCAACATGCTGATGGCGAGCCGGCTCGTCTACGGCATGGCCAACGAGCGGATCATCCCGAAGTCCTTCGGCACCGTGCACCCGTTCCGCCGCACGCCGTGGATCTCGATCGTCTTCACCAGCGGCATCGCGATCATCCTGGTGTCCACCGCCGACATCGCCAAGCTCGGCGGCACCACCTCGCTGCTGCTGCTGGTCGTGTTCACCGTCGTCAACGTCGCGGTGCTGGTGCTGCGCAAGGACGAGGCCGACCACAAGCACTTCCGCGCGCCGACGTGGGCGCCGGTGCTCGGCGCGGTGACGTGCGCCTACCTGGCCAGCCCGCTGTCCGGGCGGCCGTGGGACGACTACCGGATCGCGCTGTACCTGCTGGGCGCGGGCGTCGTGCTGTGGCTGATCAACCGCGTGGTGCACGGCAAGGTCGAGTTCGACGCGGAGAAGCTGTCCAAGTGACCCGGTCCCGGGCCGGGGGGCGCGACCCCGGCCCGGGACCCGGTCACCGGGTCAGGCGCACCAGGTGTTGCCGGTGTACTGGAGCTTGCCCGCCAGCACCCAGCCCCACTTGCCGTTGTTGACGTTCGCGCCGTAGTAGCGCGGGTTGCCCTTGATGCGGACGTTCAGGGTGTCGCCCTGGGCCGCCCAGCCGACGAACGAGCCGCCGCTCTCGGCGTCGGTCATGTCGCCGTAGGTGGTGACCCGGTACTGCCACACCTGCGTGCACGCGGCACCCACGTCGGCGGAGGCCGCGCCCGTCCCCAGCGCGAGGCCGGCGGCCACGAGCGTCGCCGCGGCGGCACCGATGATCTTGTTCAACTCGACTCCTTCGTCGGGGTGAGCGGTCGAGTCGGAGCATGGTGGGGCGGCGGACCCGGGGTCACTGCGGCGACGCGTAGTGAGCGGTGGTCACGTCGGGGTCGCTGCGGGGGGTCGCTGCGGGAGTCCGCCGCGGGGGGCGTCGCGGGGTCCGCCCGGGGGTCCGCGGGCTCAGCCGATCGCCCCCTCGGGGTGCGGCGACCGGCCGCGCAGGTCCGCCGCGTCGTGGGCGCAGAAGACGTCCACCTCCGAGCCGTGGTCGCGCACCAGCTCGCGCAGCCGCCCCTGGTTCTCCACGCGCAGCCGCCCGACGGTCTGCACCACCCGCTCGAACGCGCCGAGCACCGGCGGGATGCGCGGCGTCGCCTCCAGCTCGCCGTGGAAGAAGTAGGCGTCGCCCGCGTGCAGCAGCCACCGGTCGCCCGCGCGCACCGCGACCCCGGTGTGGCCCCTGGTGTGGCCGACCAGCGGGACCAGCAACACGTCCGGGAGGAGTTCGCGCACGCCGCCGAAGCCGAACCACGCCTCCCCGGTCGGGTCGTGGGGCACGAGGTGGGCGCCGCGCCACTGGGCGGGCGAGTAGCGGGGGTTGGCCGAGTCGTCCAGCTCCTCCCGCAGCACGTGCACCTCGGCGGACGGGAAGTCGAGCACCCCGCCCGCGTGGTCCACGTCGAGGTGGGTCAGCGCGACGTGCCGCACGTCGGAGGCCGCGAAGCCCAGCGCCTCGACCCGGCGCACGGCGGTCTCCCGCTCGTCGCACACCGGCCGGGCCGCGTGCCGGAACCGCGCGGGCAGGGTCGCGGTGGGCGTGCGCACGTCGGTCAGGCCGAGACCGGTGTCGACCAGCACCAGGCCGTCGCGCTCGGTCTCCAGCAGCAGCACGTGGCACACCAGCTCGGCGCGCCGGAACACCGACCCGCGGCCGTCGACCAGCCGGCCGCCGAACGGGCGCATGGTGCCGCAGTTGAGGTGGTGGACCTTCACGGGGCGGGCCTCTCCAGCAGGGCGCCCAGGCGGGCGGCGACGGCGTGCAGCGGTGCGAGGGAACGGCGGGTGCGGGCCAGGATGAGCGCGCCCTCGATGGCGGCCAGGACGGCGGTGGCCGCGTCCTCGTCGCCGACGCGGTCCGCGATGGCCCGCTGCCACGAGTCGTAGGCGTCCGCGCAGGCCACGCGGATGGGCTCGCTGTCGGCGGCGGCGTCCAGCGCGACCGTGGTGATGGGGCAGCCGGCGCGGAAGTCGGAGGCGGCCAGGCCCGCGCCGAGCAGCTCCACCACCCGGGCGAGGGCCTTCGCGGCGTCCGGTTCGGCGTCCAGGGTGGCGGTCAGGGACGTGCGGAGGTCCTCGCCCGAGAGGGCCACCGCCTCGACGGCCAGCTGCTCCTTGCCGCCGGGGAAGTGGAAGTACAGCGAGCCCTTGGGCGCGCCGCCCTCGGACAGGACCTGGTTCAGGCCGGTGGCGTGGTAGCCCTGCGCCCGGAACAGGTCGGCGGCGGTGCGCACGACGCGGTCGCGCGTGTCGGTCCGTTTCGGCATGGCTTTACTATAGAGACCGGTCTAGTTAGTTGAGAAGGCGAGCGGGAGGACGGCTGTCGGCGGTGGTCGGTCCCGCGGTCCGGTCGCCCGCGTCGTCCGGTCGCCCGCGTCGTCCGGTCGCCCGCGTCGTCCGGTCGCCCGCGTCGTCCGGTCGCCCGCGTCGTCCGGCTGCCCGAGTCGCCCGCGTCGTCCGGTTGTTCCCGGTTCGCCGGGGGCCGAATGGCGGAAAGCGCTTTCATCCCCGTCGATCGAAAGAGTTTCGCGTCCCAGCGCGTGAAGTGCGGTGCCCACCGGCCGGATACGCTCTTGATCCATGCTGGAAATCGCCCACGGCGCGGCCCGCGCCGTCATCGCACCCGAGGGTGCCAACCTCAAGGCATACGCGGTCGGCGACGTGCCGTACGTGGAGACGTACGACGACGAGCCGCCCATGGGCTGCGGCGCGGTGCTGGTCCCGTGGCCCAACCGCACGGCGGGCGGGAAGTGGGTGCTCGACGGCGAGGTGCAGCAGCTGGAGATCGGCGAGCCCGCGCGCGGCAACGCCATCCACGGCCTCGTGCGCCGCGCGCTGTGGCAGGTCGTCGAGCACACCGGGTCGCTGCTGTCGCTGGAGACGCCGGTCGCGGGCTTCGGCTGGCCGGTGCCGCTGCGCACCACCATCACCTACGCGCTGGACGAGAACGGCCTGACCGTCTCCCACGGCGTGACGAACGTGGGCGACAAGCGCACCCCGTTCGGCGTCGGCACCCACCCGTACCCCAGGGCGGGCGCCTCGGCGACCGACGAGACCTCGCTGTCGCTGGCCGCCACCACCGTGCTGCCGGTCGACCCGGAGACGATGATCCCCAACGCCCCGGCCCAGCCCGTGTCGGGCGACTACGACTTCCGGGTGGCGCGCCTCCTCGAAGGGGTGAAGCTGGACACCGCGTTCGGCGGCTGCGAGCCGGTGGACGGGCTGGTGCGGCACGTGCTCAAGGGCCCGGCCGGCGGGGTCGAGCTGTGGGCGGACCCGGACTTCAAGTGGGTGCAGGTCTACACGCCGGACAACTTCCCCGGCCGGGGCCGCGCGGTGGCGATCGAGCCCATGACGTGCCCGCCGGACGCGCTCAACAGCGGCACCGACCTGCTGTGGCTGGAGCCCGGCGAGTCGTGGGCGGGCCGGTGGGGTTTGCGCCCGCTGTCGTAGGTCGTTAGCCTCGCTAACTATGAACGTCGCCATCACGGGTGGGTATGTCGTGCCGGTGGCCGGGTCGCCGATCGAGGGCGGCACGGTCCTGGTGCGGGACGGGAAGATCGTCGCGGTCGGCGCGGACGTGGAGGTCCCGGACGGCGTGCGGGTCGTCGACGCGGCGGGCGCCTGGGTGCTGCCCGGTTTCGTGGAGGCCCACGGCCACCTCGGCGTGCACGAGGAGGGCGAGGGCTGGGCCGGGCAGGACACCAACGAGATGACCGACCCCAACGGCGCGCGGCTGCGCGCGCTGGACGCGATCAACGCCGCCGACCAGGGCTTCGCAGACGCCCTGACCGGCGGCGTCACGACCGCGGTCGTCAAGCCGGGTTCGGGCAACGTCATCGGCGGCCAGACGGTGGCCGTGAAGTGCTGGGGCCGCACGGCCGACGAGATGCTGCTGCGCAACCCGGTGAGCGTGAAGAGCGCGCTGGGCGAGAACCCCAAGCGGGTCTACGGGGACCAGAAGAAGCTGCCGTCCACCCGGCAGGGCGTGGCGGCGGTGATCCGGGACGCGTTCACCAAGGCGCAGGACTACGCGGCCCGGCGCGAGGCGGCGGACGGCCCGTTCGACCGCGACCCGACGTCCGAGGTGCTGGCCCGCGTGCTGTCGGGCGAGCTGCCGTGGTGCCAGCACTGCCACCGGGCGGACGACATCGCGACGGCCCTCCGGCTGGCCGACGAGTTCGGCTACAAGCTCATCGTGAACCACGGCACCGAGGGTCACCTGATCGCGGACCTGCTGGCCGAGCGCGGGGTGCCGGTGGTCATCGGGCCGCTGTTCACGTCGCGGTCGAAGGTCGAGGTGCGGCAGCGGTCGCTGCGCAACCCGGGCATCCTGGCGCGGGCCGGCGTGGAGATCGCGATCACCACGGACCACCCGGTGGTGCCGATCCACTTCCTGGTGCACCAGGCGACCCTGGCCGTGAAGGAGGGCCTGGACCGGCAGGTGGCGCTGGAGTCGATCACGGTGAACCCGGCGCGGATCATGGGCCTGGACGACCGGGTCGGCTCCCTGCGGCCGGGGCTGGACGGTGACGTGGTGATCTGGTCCGGCGACCCGCTGGACGTGATGAGCCGGGCGCTGAAGGTCTTCGTGTCGGGTCGCGAGGTCTACCGGTACGAGGACGGCGAGGAGATCGTCGAGAACCCGTTCTACTCGGAGACCTGAGCGTCCGCGGGGGGTGTTGACGGGCGATCCGCGGGTTGACTGGCCGCTGTTGCGGCGGCTCGTCCATTTGCTAGACTTCCCCCGCGGACCCGTCCCACTCCCGTGGGGAAGCGGGTCCAGCTTCTTTTCCGGGTCCTCGGCGCCGGCCCCATCCGCACTCGATCACCTGGCCTGCGGTTTGCCGCCCATGGCGCAGACCCGGCCGAGCAGTTCCGGGTACCAGTCCCACATGACCTCCTTCCCGGGGGCGCGCAGCACGCACTGGTAGGCGGCGTAGGCGACCAGGTCCGCCACTTGCACCCACTGGCTGAGGTGCGAGCCCTGGAAGAACGGGTCCTCCACGAGGTTGCGGGTGGCGAGCCTGAGCGAGCGGTGCGCCTGCCGGTAGGAGGGGTCGGTGCCGTCCCCGTCCATGATCACGAACCCGTGGTGGCCGGTCGTGACGAGGTGCGCGTCGAGCTCGGTGACCAGGTCCGCGTACAGACCTGCCTTGGCGTCGACGTACCGGGTTCCGGTGGTGTCGCGGCAGACGGCGCCGGTGCGCACACCCGGCATGGCGGCGATCGCGCTCAACGCGTCGACCACCACCGCCGACCGGTTGGCCTTGCTGCGGTCCCGCTCCGTCCCGGTCGGCCTGCCCCGACCGTTGACGAACTTGGTGGCGTGCAACTCGTAGCTGGCGGGCAACCCCGTGGCGTCGTGGAGGGCTTTGCGCCAGTCGAGCCACGAGCGCAGGGCGGGGCGCCAGTCGGACACCGACAGCTCCACCCAGCCGTAGACGACGAGTTGGGAGGTTTGCGCTCCCGAATCGTCGATGTAGAACAAGCGCACATCGCTCACGGCGGCACACGGTACGACCTTGTCGACCATGCGTGACAATCGACCACCCACCGTGACCGCCTTTCGCGTGGAAGCGCGGTCGGCCGGTCTCGAAGGCGTCGAACGCCGTGTCCCGAACGCCGTGTCCCGAACGCCGTCCACGGCGCTCGTCCTTCGGCCACACTGGGGTCTCGACCACACCGGGGTCTTCGGACGAGCGTCGGGGGGACGGCATGAAGTGGGTCGTGGCGGTGGCGTTGACGTTGGCCGTGTGGGTGGGGCTGGGCGTGGTCCTCGCCTTCCTGGTGGGGATGCTGGGCAGCCTCGGGCCCGTGGAGCTGTTCCTGGTCGCGGCCGTCGCCCTGGTCGCCTCGGTGGCGATCAACCGGAAGCGGCTCGCGGAGGCCTGGCGCTAGGCGCCCGGCGCCGGGCCGCTCCCGGCCGGGACGGCGTCAGCGGCGCAGCTCGCGCCCGATCACCAACCGCTGGATCTGGTTGGTGCCCTCGAAGATCTGCAGCACCTTCGCCTCCCGCATGTACCGCTCCACCGGGAAGTCCCGCGTGTACCCCGCGCCGCCCAGCACCTGCACCGCGTCCGTCGTCACCTTCATCGCCGCGTCCGTGCAGACCAGCTTCGCCACCGCCGCCTGGCGCCGGAACGGCAGGCCCCGGTCCCGCCGGCGGGCGCCCTCCAGGTACGTCGCCCGCGCCGAGTCCACCGCGGCGGCCATGTCGGCGAGCAGGAACTCCAGGCCCTGGAAGTCGATGATCGGCCGGCCGAACTGGGTGCGGGTCTTCGCGTAGGCCACGGCCTCGTCCAGCGCGGCCTGCGCCAGGCCCACGGCGCAGGCGGCGATCCCGAGCCGGCCCGAGTCCAGGGCGGACAGCGCGATCTTCAGCCCGTCGCCCTCCGCGCCCACCAGGCGGTCCGCGCCCAGCCGCACGTCCTCGAACACCAGTTGCGCCGTGGTCGACCCGGTCAGGCCCATCTTGCGCTCGGGCGGCGCGGCGGTCAGGCCGTCGGCCCGCCCCGGCGCGAAGAAGCAGCTGACGCCCCGGCCGCCGTCGTCGGAGGTGCGGGCCATCAGGGTGTAGAAGTCGGCCACGCCGGCGTGCGTGATCCACGCCTTCGTGCCGTTCACGACGTAGTCGTCGCCGTCGCGCACGGCCCTCGTCGACAGCGCCGCCGCGTCCGAGCCCGCGTGCGACTCCGACAGCGCGTACCCGCCCAGCAGGTCGCCTTCCAGCGCGTCGGGCAGCCACCGGGCCTTCTGCTCGTCCGTGCCGAACGCGGCCAGCGCGTAGCTCGACATCACGTGCACCGACAGGCCGACGCCGACCGACATCCACGCCGAGGCCACCTCCTCCAGCGCCTGGAGGTACACCTCGTACGGCTGCGCGCCGCCGCCGAACTCCTCCGGGTAGGGCAGGCCCAGCAGCCCGGCCTTGCCGAGCAGGCGGAACTTGTCGCGCGGGAACCGCTCGCGCTCCTCGTGCTCGGCCGCGCACGGCGCCAGCTCGTCGCGGGCGATCTCGCGGACCAGGGCGAGCAGGTCCTCGGCTTCGGTGGTGGGCAGCAGGCGTTCGGCGGGCATCGTCGACCTCCGTGTGACGGTTCGCGCCGTCAAGTGAACCTCGGTACCATCGACAGTACTGCAGGACGTACCACAGTACTGTGATCCGGGAGTGTGACAGAGTCCGACCATGACCTCGATCGTGGGCAGGCCGCTGACACCACGGCAGGTGGAACTGCTCGGGCGGCTCGAAGCGCTGGTGCTCGCCGAGGGCTTCGCGCACTTCACCCTGGACGACCTCGCCGCGCGCCTGCACTGCTCCAAGTCGACCCTCTACGCCCTGGCAGCCAGCAAGGAGCAACTGGCCGTCCGCGTGGTCGGCCGCTACTTCAAGGGCGCGGCCGAGCGGATCGAGCAGCGGATCGCCGGCGTCCAGGACGTGCGCGCCCGCGTCGGCACCTACCTGGCCGGCGCCGCCGAGGAGCTGCGGCGGGCGTCCGCGCAGTTCATCGCCGACGTGTCGGCGTTCGCGCCCACCCGGTCGACCTACGAGCGCAACGCCCGCGCCGCCGCCGAGCGGATCCGCGAGTTCATCCAGGAGGGCGTGCGCGAGGGCGTGTTCCGGGAGGTGCACGCCACCCTGGTCGCCGAGATGGCGGGCCTGCTGATCGAGGGCATCCAGACCGGGGTGCTGACCCGGCGCGCGGGGGTGTCCGACGCCGAGGCGTTCACCGCCCTGGGCGAGCTGCTGCTGGACGGTTTGCGGAGAGAACGGAGCCAGTCGTGATCGTCGTCGCCGGAGAGGCCCTGGTCGACCTCGTGCCCACGCCGGGGGGCGACCTCTCGCCGCGGCTGGGCGGCGGCCCCTACAACGTCGCCGTGGCGGCGGGGCGCCTGGAGGCCCCGGTGGGCTTCCTGTCCCGCGTCTCCTCCGACCTGTTCGGCGACCGGCTGGTGGAGCGCCTGCGCGCCTCGGGCGTGCGCACCGACCTGGTCCAGCGCGGCCCGGAGCCGACCACGCTCGCCGTCGTCGGGCTCGCCGACGACGGCTCGGCCCGCTACTCGTTCTACGTCGAGGGCACCGCCGACCGCCTGGTGACCGACCCCGGTCCGCTGCCGGACGACGTGCGCGCGGTCTCGTTCGGCACCCTGTCGCTGGTGCTGGAGCCGGGCGCGAGCGCCTACGAGCGGGTGCTGCGGCGCGAGGCGGAGCGCGGCGCGCTGACCGCGCTGGACCCGAACGTCCGGGCCGGCCTGATCGACGACCCGGCCGCCTACCGCGCCCGCTACGCCTCGTGGCTGCCGCACGTGGGCCTGCTCAAGGTGTCCGTCGAGGACGCCCGCTGGCTGGCCGACCTGCCGCCCGACGCGCCGGAGGGCGACGTGCTGGAGGTCGCCCGGAAGTGGCGCGGGCCCGCGGCGGTGGTGCTGACCCGCGGCGGCGACGGGCTGGCCGTGCTGACCGCCGCCGGCGACGTGATCCACGTCCCACCCACGCCCGTGGACGTGGTCGACACGATCGGGGCGGGCGACACCGTGCAGGGCGCGCTGCTGGCGTGGCTGCACCACCACGGCGCACTGTCCACCGAGGCCGTCAGGGGTCTGGACGGCGAGCGCTGGCGCGCCGCGCTGGCCTTCGCGGGCGCCGCCGCGGCGATCACGTGCTCGCGCGCCGGCGCGGAACCGCCGTTCCGCGCAGAGCTGGGGATGACCTAGCTCTCACCCCTCGTGAGGTGGAGAAACAGCCCCGAAGGGCTACGGTGGTGAATGCACGCTAGCCACTCGTGCATTGCCGATGTGATGCCGATCCCATCTCGCAGAATCGGTTCATGCCGCGGCTGTGGAGCGGGTAGCCCGCTGACTAGCGTGGGAGAACTGACAGGACCCCAACGGGGTGGTGCTGCGGTGCAGGGGCGGTCACGCCCGGGCGCCGGGTGCGAGACCCGCACGAGCCACCCCGCCCGAGCGTGAGAGGGACTCTGCATGCCCGACGCGACGACTGCGCCGAACGACACCCGTACCGTCGCGCTGCGCCATCCGGGCGGAGAGCACGAGATGAAGGTGGTGCCGGCCACCGAGGGTGCTCCCGGCATCGACCTCGGCAAGCTGCTGGCCACGACCGGCCTGGTCACGCTGGACAGCGGGTTCGTCAACACCGCGTCCTGCTCCTCCGAGATCACCTACATCGACGGCGACGCCGGCATCCTGCGCTACCGCGGCTACCCGATCGAGCAGCTCGCGGCGAAGTCGAACTTCATCGAGGTCAGCTACCTGCTCATCTACGGCGAGCTGCCGACGCAGGCGCAGCTGGAGGAGTTCTCCTCCAAGATCAGCAGGCACACCCTGCTGCACGAGGACCTGAAACGGTTCTTCGACGGCTTCCCGCGCGACGCGCACCCGATGCCCGTGCTGTCCTCGGCGGTGTCCGCGCTGTCGACCTTCTACCAGGACAGCCTCAGCCCGTTCGACGCCAACCAGGTCGAGATCTCCACGATCCGCCTGCTGGCGAAGGTGCCCACCATCGCGGCCTACGCCTACAAGAAGTCCGTGGGCCAGCCCTTCCTCTACCCGGACAACTCCCTCGGCCTGGTCGAGAACTTCCTCCGGATGACCTTCGGCTTCCCCGCCGAGCCGTACGACGTCGACCCGGACCTGGTCCGCGCCCTCGACCTGCTGTTCGTGCTGCACGCCGACCACGAGCAGAACTGCTCCACCTCGACCGTGCGCCTGGTCGGCTCGTCCGAGGCCAACCTGTTCGCCTCCATCTCCGCGGGCATCAACGCCCTGTTCGGCCCGCTGCACGGCGGCGCGAACAGCGCGGTGCTCGACATGCTGGAGAAGATCCGCAACGAGGGCGGCGACGTGTCCGCGTTCGTGAAGAAGGTCAAGAACAAGGAGGACGGCGTCCGCCTGATGGGCTTCGGCCACCGGGTCTACAAGAACTACGACCCGCGCGCCGCGATCATCAAGAAGACCGCCGACGAGATCCTCGGCAAGCTCGGCGCGTCCGACGAGCTGCTCGACATCGCGAAGGCGCTGGAGGAGACCGCCCTCGCGGACGACTACTTCGTCGAGCGCAAGCTGTACCCGAACGTGGACTTCTACACCGGCCTCATCTACCGCGCGATGGGCTTCCCGACGAAGTTCTTCACGGTGCTGTTCGCGCTGGGCCGCCTGCCGGGCTGGATCGCCCACTGGCGCGAGATGATCAACGACCCGGCCACCAAGATCGGCCGCCCGCGCCAGGTCTACACCGGCTCGCCGGAGCGCGACTTCGTCTCGATCGACCAGCGCTGACGTTTTCCGCGTCCTCAGTGGACCCCGAACGGCCCGCACCTCCCCGGTGCGGGCCGTTCTCGCGCCTCAGGCCGGCCGCACGCCGTCCGGCAGCCGGAAACCCAGCTCCACCAACCGTTCCGCGACCTCCCGCACCGGCCTCCCCAGCGCCTGGGCGGCGCGCAGCAGGTGCCCGATCCGCACGGGCGTCTCCCGGCGCAGCCACGGCGCCTCGCCGTCGAGGCCGTCGCTGACCAGCCTGACGTCGTCCCGCCCGGTCGGGACCGCGGGCGTCGCGCACCGGTACCCGAACCGCGCCAGCCGCGCGGCGACCCCGGACGCGGTCCGGCCCAGGCGGTCGGCGGCGCGCAGCACGTGCCCCAGGGGCACTTCGGCGTCGCCCGGCAGCCACGACGACACGCCGTCCCAGCCCCCGTCGAGCAGGAGGAGGTCGTCGGCGGTGGGCGTCGCGTGCGCGAAGGGCGTGACGGCGTGGCCCAGCCCGGTGAGCCGCTCGGCCACCTCGTCGACCGCGAGGCCGGTCCGCAGCGCGGCGGCGAGCACGTGGCCCGGCCGCACCGCCTCGTCGAGCGGCAGCGGCTGCCCGTGCCCGTCGAGGAGGAGCGCCCGCGGGTCCACGGCGGGGTCGGCCGGCCCGGTGCGGGACACCCGGTACCCGAACAGCTCCAGGCGCCCGGCGACGTGCTCGACGGTGCGCCCGGTCGCCCACGCGACCACGTGGAGGTGCGCCGCCGGGACCACCCGGTCCGGCGGCAGCGCCGGGTAGGGGTTCTCGGCGTCGGCGCTCAGGGCGGTGTGGTCGTGCTCGTCGGGGACCGCGGAGGTGTCGAACTCCTGCACCTCGTACCCGAGCGCCCGCAGCCGCGCGGCCACGTCCGACGGGGTCCGGTCGAGCCGTTCCGCGGCCCGCAGCACGTGCGCGGACGGCACCGGGCGGTCGGCGGGCAGCCACCGGTCGTCGGCCGGCCGCTCCGGGTCGCCGAGCAGCAGGCCGTCCCCCGGGGCGTGATCCGCCGCCGGGTCGAACGGGGTCACGTCGTGGCCCAGCGCCGCCAGGCGGTCGCGGACCTCGCCCGGCGCCAGCCGCAGGTGCTCGGCGGCGGCCAGGGCGTGGCCCAGCGGGACCGGTGCGCCGGGCTCCAGCCACGGCGCCTGCCCGTCCAGCCCGGCGCTGAGGAGGTCCAGGTCCGCCGGGGGCAGCGCGGCGGCCCCCTCGACGGCGAACCCGAGCGCGGTGAGCCGGTCGGCGACCTCGGCCGGGGTGCGGGACAGCCGCGCCGACACGTGGGCGACGTGCGCCACCGGCACGGTCTCGCCGGGGTTCAGCCAGCCGACCGACCGCCCCGGGGTGCTCGTCGCCTCCCGGAGCAGCCGCGCGTCCGACGGCCGGGCGACCGGGCGGGGTTCGTCCGCGACGGTGAGGCCGGGCACCAGGCCGGCGTTCGACCAGGCCGCCAGCCGCCACCGGAGCACCTGGTCGGGGACGCGCTCGAAGAGGTACCCCTCGAACTCGGCGTCGCCGAGGAAGTCGTCGTCGTCCGGGAAGCACCCGACCGACGCCGGGTCGACCGACGTGCCCGCCGCCGCCCAGGCCGCGCCGGCCGCCGTCGCGCGGGCGACCAGCTCGTCCGCCACCGCCGGCCGTCGCCACACCAGGCCCCCGATCCACCGGTTCGAGTGCAGGGCGGTCCGGCCGGCGAAATCGGCCGCCTGCCCGGCGACCAGCCGGTCCACCAGGCCCTCGTCCAGGTCCACGATCCGGCGGCGGTCCACGGTGAGCCGCGGCGCGTGCGGGCCGGTCAGGTTCACCACCACGCCGAACGTCGCCACGCCGGCCCGCAGCCCGTCCGCGAGCACCGCGCCGAGGTCGCCGCACCACCACACGTCCGGGGAACCGCTCGGCAGCACCTCCACCGCCTCGTGGCGCGGTGGCGTCAGGGACTCCGAGGTCACCACCCCGGCCGCCCACGCGGCCCGCCGCGCGCCGTCCGCGGCCTCGACCGCGAACTCCGAGAGCAGCAGCACCTTCCGCAGTTCGTCCACGCAGGACAGGCCCGGTTCGCGCGGGTGCAGGCGGACGGTCGTGCCCGCCTCGTCGCCCGGCCCCAGGTCCCGCACGCGGCTCAGCGCGCCCGGACCCGGCACCTCCACGCGCAACCGCCGGCCGGGACGCCCGTCGCGGCCCAGGCGGCACGTCGTCACGGTGATCTCGTCGGCGACCATGAAGCAGCTGAGCACGCCGATGCCGAAGCGGCTGTTGGGGTGGAACGAGACGCCCGTCCGCGCCCACTCCGCCTCCTCCTCGACGAACTCCGGCAGGTCGGGGAACCGGGCGCCCGCGCGGGAGAACACGCCGGTCAGCTCGTGGTGGCCCATGCCGATGCCGTTGTCCGCGCAGTCCAGGTAGGGGCGGCCGTGCTCGTCCACGCCCTGCTCGAAGCGGATGCGGCCCTCCCACGGCGGCACGTCCGCGCCGGTCCGGCGCAGGTGCTCGGTGCGGGCGCGGCGGTAGCGGCACGCGTCCAGCGCGTTCTGGTGCAGCTCGCGCACGGCCAGGCCCGGGTCGCCGTAGAGCTGCACGCCCATCAGCAGCTCCTGGACCCGGTCGTCGGCGAGCCGGAACCGGAAGCCCCGGCCGTCGTGGGAGGGCGTGCCGTCGGGGAGGCGGGTGGGCCGGACGCCGTCGGCCGAGGCGTGCGCGGGCGGGTCGAGCCGGCCCAGCGCCCCGGAGACGCGGGCGACGTGCTCGGTCAGCGCGTGCGACACGGCCTGGTGGGCGCACTCGGCGTGCAGCGCGAGCACGTGGCCGCGCGACCGCCAGGACGCCGCGCGGACCGTGGTGAGCAGGTCGGCGAGGTCGACCGGGTCGGTGATGCCCAGGTGCTCGGCGATCGCGGAGGGCAGGTCGGCGGGGTCGAGCGCGAGCAGGTGGGCGGCGGTGAGCACGCGGGCGAGCGGGTCGGTCGACCTCGTCGACCGCAGGTCCCGGACCAGCGCGCCCAGTCGGGCCGGCGGGAACGGGACGTCCGCGCCGAGGGCGGCGGTGACCGCCTCCGCCCCGTACCGGCTGCCCAGGTGGGCGAGGGCCCGGTGCCGCAGCCACCACCGGAGGTCGGCCACCGCCCGGTCGTCGCCCGCGGCGGAAGCCCGCTCCAGGCGCCGCGCGACCCTCGGCCTGCCGCGCGCGAACCGGTCCACGTCCGGGTCGGCGGTGGCGAGGTGGTGGGCCAGGAACGCCTGCCGCGCGAACGGGAACACCGCGAGCAGCGCCGCGTCGGCGGGGGTGAGCGGCGCGCCCGCGCGGGTGAGCAGGAGGCCGAGGTGGTCGGCCGCGCGGAGCGGAGCCTCGTCGTCCCACCACCGGTCGTCGGCGGGGGTGCTGCCGTTCGGGGTGCTGCCGTTCGGGGTGCGGCGGGTCCACCGGCCCACCAGCCCGGCGGTCGCCTCGCGCAGCCCGGCGTCCTCCGGGGCCAGCGCCCACGCCGGGTGCGAGCGGACCGCCGCCGCCCACGGGTCGCCGGTGTCGCGCGGGCGGGGGAAGACGGTGAACTCCCCGCCGGAGACCGCCACCCGCGGGCCGACGCGCCCCCGCACCGCCGCCACGACCTCGGCCAGCCCGGTCGCCTCGCCGACCGCCGCCGTCAACGCCCGGGTCAGCAGGCCGTGGGACGACTCGTCGCCGCCCACCGCGGCCAGGTACGCCACGCCGTCGGTCCTCGGCGCCCCCGTGCCGCGGCACGTGTCGAGCACCACCAGCACGTCGCCGCACGCGCTGCCCGCGACGTGCTCCGCGACGTCCACCGGCAGGCACCGGTCGGCGAAGCGGCGGCTGCGGGTGTCCGCGCCGGCCGGCACCAGGTGGTCGGCGCCGCCGAGGTGGGCGCCGTGCCCGGCGATCACCACCAGCAGCGCCTGGCCGGGGGCGGCCGAGCCGAAGAAGCGCTCCAGCGCGCCGTCGACCCGGTCGCGGTCGGTGCGCGCCTCGTCGTGCGCCACGACCTCGTACCCGACGCGCAGCAGGGCGCGCCGCAGCGCGTCGAGGTCGTCCGGCACGGACGGCAGGTCGGGGAGAGCGGGGTCGTCGTAGCGGGGGACCCCGATCAGGAGCGCGCGGAAGCCGGTCAAGAACCCCTCCGATCGAAGGGGGGCATCGTCCCTCACACCGGCCCGGCCGCCGAACGGGTTTCCCGCCACCGGGCCCTCGGCGCCCTCAGCGCCGGCGCGGCTTTCGGCGCGCCCTCAGCGCAGCACGTCCCGCAGCCGCACCCGCGCGCCGGTCCGCAGCACGGCGTTCGAGTAGACCTTCCCGCCGAGCCAGGTGATCGCGGCGACCGCCGCCAGCGCCAGCACCACCGCCAGCAGCACCTGCCACCCCGGCGCCACGCCCATCGCCATCCGCCCCGGCATCAGGATCGGCGCGAACGGCGGCAGCAGCGACAGCACCGTCACCGCCGAGCCCGTCGGATCGCTGATCATCAGGTTGATGCCCACCACGAACGCCACCACGATCGCCATGCTGATCGGCGTCAGCACCGACTGGAGCTCCTCCTGCCGGGACACCAGCGACGCCGCCGCGGCGAACACCGTGGCGTAGAGGAAGAAACCGAGCAGGTACCACAGCACGCCCGTGGCCAGGGCGCCGCCGGCCACGCCCGCCAGGTCGACCACGCCCGACGCGGTCGCCAGCACCAGGCCGCCACCGCCGACCAGCACGAGCTGGAGCAGCCCGACCGCGCCCAGCCCGACGACCTTGCCCAGCAGCAGCTGCCACGGCCGCAGCGTCGCCAGCAGGATCTCCACCACTCGGCTGGACTTCTCCTCCACCACGCCCTGGGCGACCATCGTCCCGTACACCAGCAGCGAGTAGTACAGCAGCGCGGCGATCACCAGGCCGATGGCCAGGCGCTGGCCTGACCGCTCGTCCGGCTCCTCCAGGACGACCAGGTCCACCCCGGCCCGCTCCACGTTCCGCGCCACCTCGGCCGGGTCCAGGCCCGCCTCGGCGAGCTGGGCGTTGAGCACCTGCTGCTTGACGATCAGGTCGATGGAGCTGCGGAGCTGCTCGCCCAGCGACTCCTCGACCACCACGCGCAGGGCGTCCGGCGCGCCGGTGATCAGGGCGTCCACCTCGCCGGACCGCACCCGCGCCTCGCCGTCGGCCGGGTCGGCGACGTCCACGACCTCCACCTCGCGGCCGAACGACGCGGCGGTCCGCTGCAACGGCTCGGCGAGCACGCCCGCCTGGCCGCTCAGCGCCACCCGGTCGCGGCCGGCGTCGTCGAACAGCACCGACTGGAGCAGTACGTAGCCCGCCAGCACGGCCAGGATCACCGCGGTGCCCCACACGAACGCCTTGGTGCGCACCCGGCCGGTGAACTCGCGGCGCGCCACCAGGAACACCGCCCGGCCCGTGCTCAGGCTGGTCATGCCGAGGCCTCCTGGGTCACCACGCTGCGGAACAGCTCCGCCAGCGACGGCCGCTGCCGGGAGAACTCGTGCACGGGCCCGGTCGCGAGGGCCGCGCGCAGCACCGGCTGGTCGTCCGCGCCCGGCTCCAGCTCCACCAGGGTGCGGCCCTCGGACACGGCGGTGGCGCGCACGCCCGGCAGCGCGTCGGCCCACCCCGGCGGCGCCTCCGGCGCGTCCACGACCAGCCGGGACGTGCCGCCCGCGCGCAGCTCGTCCACCGCGCCGCAGGCCACCAGCGTGCCGCTGCGGACGATGCCGACCCGGTCGCACAGGCGTTCCACCAGGTCGAGCTGGTGGCTGGAGAACACCACGGGCACCCCGGTGGCGGCCTTCTCGCGCAGCACCTGGCTCATCACGTCCACGGCCACCGGGTCCAGGCCGGAGAACGGCTCGTCGAGCACCAGCACCTCCGGCTCGTGCACCAGCGCGGCGGCCAGCTGCACCCGCTGCTGGTTGCCGAGGCTCAGCTTCTGCACCTCGTCGCCGCGGCGGTCGCGCAGGCCGAGGCGGGCGATCCAGTCCTCGGCGGAGCGGTGCGCGGCGTTGGTGGGCAGGCCGTGCAGCTCGGCCAGGTAGACGAGCTGGTCGAGCACCTTCATCCGGGGGTAGAGGCCGCGTTCCTCCGGCATGTAGCCGATGCGCCGGCGCGTCTCGAACGTGATCGGCTCGCCGTTCCAGCGGACCTCGCCCGAGTCGGCGGCCAGCACGCCCAGCGCGATGCGCATGGTGGTGGTCTTGCCGGCCCCGTTGCTGCCGACGAAGCCGAACAGCTCGCCCGCCCGCACGTCGAAGGTCATGTCGGCCAGCGCCACGACCTCCCCGTAGCGCTTGGAGACCCGGTCGACCTCCAGCACCCCCTGTGGCACCGTGCCTTCCCTCCTGTCGCCCTAGCCGTAGACCTGCGTGGACAGCGGCTCGAACGGGGTGCGGCTGAACACCGCCTCGACGGGCAGGCCGAAGACCTCGCAGATCCGCATCGCCAGGTCGAGGCTGGGGTAGTGGTCGCCCCGCTCCAGCGCGCCGATCGTCTGGGGGTTGACGTCCACCGCCCGCGCCAACCCCGCCCGTGTCATGCCCCGTTCGACCCTGAGCACCCCGATCCGGTTGTGGAGGGTCCGACCGGAGCCGCGTCGCACCGGACTCACCCGACGAAGTGTTGCGAAAACCCAACAGATCGGCAAGCAAACCGCGCGGCCGTGCGCCGAACGGCGGCATCCCGGACGATCTCGACCGGAAATCACGTTTCGGTGAAACGATACGAGACCGGGAACCGAATCGTCTGTGGACGGGTCGAAGGCGCATCAGGGTCGCAAGCCCCGTTGCCGTGAGGGGTGACACATGGAGCCGGACCAGTGGCTCGCGCAGTACGGAGAGAAGATCGAGCAGGCCAAGCGGAACGCCGCCGCGGTCGAGACGCAGCTCGGGGGCGTCGGCGGCAGCGCGACGTCGCCGGACGGGTTGATCACCGTCTCGGTGAACGCCTCCGGGGCGCTGACCGACCTGGTCCTGCGCCCGCAGCTGCGCGGTGAGGACCCGGAGCGGATCTCCTCCGCCATCATGACCGCCGTCGCGCAGGCGCAGCGCGCCGCCGCCGGGCAGGTCGTCCAGATCATGTCGGAGTCCTTCGGCGACGGCCCCGCCCTGGACTTCGTGAAGGCGAAGATGCCGAACGGCTATTCGGGTGACGGCACCGACGCGGTGGAACCGACCCCCGAGATCCAGCGTCGGGACACCAGGCCCGATGACGACTACTTCACCAACCCACCCGATGTCATGGCCTGACCAGGGGGACACATGACCAGATTCGAATCGTTCAACGTGAGCCCGGAGCAGATCCGGGCGCACGCGGGCACGGTCGACCAGCTGACCCAGCGGATGCTCTCCGCGACGCAGACCGCCGACCCGTCGCTGTCGACCGACGCCTTCGGCGTGTTCGGTTCGTTCCTGGCGGAGTTCCTGCTGAAGGCCGCCGGCAACTCCCAGGACATCCTCGGCCAGGCGACGGAGACCGTGGCCGACATGTGCCAGGGCCTCCGCGAGGTGGCCGACCTGTACGAGAACGTCGACCTCGACAACGCGTTCGGCTTCAACGGAAGGGCACGTGGATGAACGCGCCGGCCACCACGCAGGGCCGTGACCCGTCCTACCTGATCGGCGACGTGCAGGGCACCGTCGCGGCCGTCGAGCGCGGTGACTGGGTGCAGGCGGGGCTCGGCATGGCCAACACCGCCATGGGCATCGTCGGCCTGGCCGCCAACCCGCTGTCCGGCTTCCTGTCCGCCGGGTTCAGCTGGGCCATCCAGCACGTCGACTTCCTGCGCGAGCCGTTCGACGCGCTGCTGGGCAGCCCGCAGGCGATCCAGCGGATGTCCGACAGCTGGCTGTCCGCGTCCCGGCAGATCGAGTCGATCGTCGCGGACTACCGCCGCACCTCCGTCGAGGAGACGCGGAACTGGACGGGCCGGTCGGCCGACGGCTACCGCGCGGCGAGCAAGAAGCACTCCGCCGGCCTGGAAACCCTGGCCAAGGCGACGAAGGGCATCTCGCAGGCCGCCAAGGGCGCGGGCGAGCTGGTCGCGACCGTCCGCAAGACCATCATGGACCTGATCGGCCAGGCCGTGTCCGACATGGTCATGAAGATCATCCAGTGGCTGGCGGCGTCGTTCCTGACCTTCGGCGCGGCCATCGCGGCGGCGATCTCGGACATCGTGCAGATGGCGTGCAACTACGCCAAGAAGCTCGCGGACTTCCTCCAGAAGCTCGGCAACTCGCTCAAGAAGCTGATCGACCTGATCAAGACGGTCTCGCAGATCGCCCAGACCGCCAAGCAGGTCCTCCAGGCCATCACCGCCATGACCTCGTCCAACCGGGGCGGCGGCGGCCTGAACCAGCGGCCGAGCTCCGGCGGCCTCGGCCTGACCGACGAGCAGCTCCGGGACATGGACCGCCGCGCCGACCAGCGCTACACCGGTCCGGGCGGCACCACCAACCCGTCCGGCGGCGGCGGTGGCCACGGCGCGGGCCCGGTCGTCAACCGCCCGCCGACGGTCGGCGTGGGCTCCGGCGGCTACCCCGAGCCGGGCCACGCCTACCCGGGCGGCCCGGGCGGCCCCGTGGTGAGCCGTCCCCCGACGCTCGGCGGCGGCACCCCGCCCCCCGGCAGGGGCACCGGCTCGGGCTCCGGCGGCTCGGGCTCGGGCGGCGTCCCCGCCCCCGGCACGGGCGGCGGCCACTGGGAACCGGGCCGCTGGGTCGCGGACGGCAGCGGCTCGATCGGCGGCGGCAGCCACCCGGGCGGCGGCTACGGCGGCGGGGGCTACCCCGGTGGCGGCTACTACCCGAGCGGCGGCGGCTACCCCGGCGGCTACCCCGGCCCGACGCCCATCCGCGACCACGACACGACCCACGCCACGACCTCGGGCACCGGCACGGGCTTCGTGCCCCCGGTCCGCCCGACCACCCCGGACGTCCCCCACAGCACCCCGAGCGGCCTCGGCGGTGGCGGTGGCGGTGGCGGCTTCGGCGGCGGTGGCGGCGGCTTCGCGGGCGGCGGCGGTGGCGGCGGCTTCGGCGGCGGCGCGAGCGGCGGCGGCGCGAGCGGCCAAACCCTCCAAGCGGGCGGCATGTCCGGCGCCGTGGGCGCGGCGGGCAGCCCGACGGGCGCACCCGCGGCGGGCGGCCCCGCGGCCGGCGGCGGCCGTCCCGGCGGCGCGGCCGGCGCGGGCATGATGGGCGCCCCGATGATGGCCCCTCCGGGCCAGGGCGGCGACAGCAAGGACCACCAGCGCAAGGTTCGCCTCGAAGGCGAAGCCCTGATCGAGGAACCGCCGAAGGCGGCCAAGCCGATCATCGGCGAATAACCACCCGCGAAAAGGGGACCTCCACCCAGGAGGTCCCCTTTCCCATGCCCAAGCCCCACCCCCGCCTTCACCGCATAACTCACCAGCCCAGACCGCATGACTCGCGGGTCCTGACCGCATGACTCGCCCGACCGGACCGCATGACTCGCGAGTCCTAACCGCATGACTCGCCCGACCGGACCGCATGACACGCGAGTCCTAACCGCATGACACGCGAGTCCTGACCGCATGACACGCGGGCGCTGAACGCATGACTCGCGGGTCCTGAACGTACGACTCACCGGTCCTGAACGTACGACTCGCGATGTCCGAGTGGAGGACACGCCGGGTGGGAGCGCTCTCACCTGGCGTGTCCTCCGGTCAGGCATCGCGAGTCGTACGTTCGGACACCGCGAGTCGTACGTTCAGGTCGGGCGAGTCGTACGGTCCGGTCGCGCGTGTCATGCGTTCAGGTCGGGTGTGTCATGCGGTCCGGTTGGGTGTGTCATGCGTTCAGGGCCGGTGTGTCATGCGGTTGGTGCCGGCGTGTTAGGCGTTCAGGTTGGGCGGGGCGTGTGGTCGGGGGTGGTGGTCAGGGTGGCCAGTTCGGTGGTGATGGCGGGTTCGGCGGCGGCCCGGTCGGCGGGGACCAGGCCGATGCGGGTGCGGCGGTCGAGGATGTCGTCGGCGGTCAGGGCGCCCTCGTGGTGGACCGCCCAGGCGACCTCGCCCAGGTCGGCGACCAGGGGCGCCTCGCTGCCGTAGCGGGTGATCAGGTGGGGTGGGGCGGGGGAGCGCAGGGGGGACGCGCCCACCAGGGGCAGGTTCGCGGTGCGGGACGGGGTGGTGGTGAGGCGGGTGGCGTCGACGGCGTCGGCGGCCATGCGCCGGTAGGTGGTGAGCTTGCCGCCGACGACCGTGGTGACGTCGTCGGTCGTGAGCACGGCGTGGCGGCGGGACAGGTCGGCGCTGGCGCCCTCGCCCGTGTCGAGCAGGGGCCGCAGGCCGGCGAAGGCGCCCAGGACGTCGGCGGGCGCCAGGGGGCGTTCCAGGACCGAGGAGGCGACGCCCAGGAGGAAGTCCACATCGGACTGGGGCACGGTGGGCACGTCGGGCACGGGGCCGGTGACGGGTTCGTCGGTCAGTCCCACGTAGACGCGGTCGTCGTGCTGGGGCAGCAGGAGGGCGAAGCGGTTGCGGGCGCCCGGCACGGGCACGGTCAGGGCGGTGCCGGTCAGGCCCGCGGTGGCGGCCGACAAGACCAGGTGCGAGCCGCGGGACGGGCGCAGCTTCACGCCGACCAGGTCGCCCGCCCAGACGCCGGCGGCGTTCACCACCGCACGGGCGCGGATGTCGAGGGACGCGCCGGTCAGGGTGTCGACGACCCGCGCGCCCGTGCCGGTCAGGGCGACGGCACGGGCCCGGGTGACGATCCGCGCGCCGTGGCCGGCGGCGGTGCGGGCCAGGGCGATCACCAGGCGGGCGTCGTCGACCAGTTGGCCGTCGAAGCTCAGCAGGCCGCCGCTCAGGCCGGTCCGGCGCAGGCCGGGCGCCAGGGCCAGGGCCTCGGCCGCGGGCACCCGGCGCGGCGGCGGCAGGACGGCGGCCGGGGTGCGGGCCAGGCGGCGCAGCGCGTCGCCGGCGCGCAGGCCCGCCATGACCACGGACCCGCGCGCACCGCCGTGCAGGGGCACGAGCTGGGGGAGCGCGCGCACCAGGTGCGGCGCGGTGCGGGTCATCAGGACGCCGCGCTCGACCGCGCTCTCGTGGGCCAGGCCCACGTCGCCCCGCGCCAGGTAGCGCAGGCCGCCGTGGACGAGCTTGCTGGACCAGCGCGACGTGCCGAACGCCAGGTCGTGCGCCTCCACCAGGCACACCGACAGGCCGCGCGACGCCGCGTCCAGCGCCACGCCCGCGCCGGTCACGCCGCCGCCCACCACGAGCAGGTCCACCGGGTTGGCGGAGACGTGGTCCAGGTCGCGGGCGCGGCGGGCCGCGTTCAGCGAGGTGTCGGGCGCGGCGTTCACGACAGCGCCGCGTCGAGGTAGGCGGCCAGCTCGGCCAGCAGCTCCTCGAAGTCCAGGTCGGTGGTCGCCGGCCGCACGGACAGCACCAC
>NZ_JBHWIE010000061.1:0-33044 GCF_042732085.1 Actinosynnema sp. NPDC059797 | reverse complement strand
GTCCTCGGCCGCCGGGCCGTTCGCTAGCTCGCCGCCAGCATCCCGTCGTCGACGACCAGGTCCAGGCCGTCCACCCACCGCGCCACCGCGGCGGGCTCCGGCCGCACCGGGCCGCGCAGCCTGGCCAGCACGAACGGCGGCTCCGAGCTGTCGCTCTCCACCGCGACCGCCCAGCCGCGCTCCGCGTCCCACAGCAGGGCCACGTCGCGGTCGGGGAAGCCCGGCAGCCTGCCGTCCAGGGCGAGGTAGGCGGTGTCCTCCTGCACGTAGGAGGACTCCCCGGTGAGCCCGAGCGCACGGGTCACCCGCAAGACGTATGCCCGCAGAGCACGGATCGCGTTCTCGTCGAACTCCCAGTCCATCGCGCACCCCCGAACCACCGGTGGATCGCGCCGTCCGCACGGCGCGGTCCGGGATAGCCCGATCGAGTGGGTGCGAAACATCCGTGTCTCGTTTCACACCTCACGGCGCGGCGACCGGGCCCGGGACGTGGTGGAGGTAGGTCCCGAGCCAGTCGACCGCGTCGGAGGTCGGCTCGCGCGGCTTGGCGGGCACGAAGTTCGCCGCGTCGTCCACGCTGCCCGTGCCGTCGTAGCGGGCGGTCAGCGGGTACGGGAACACCGGGCGGGTCCGGGGGCGACCCTCGCCGTCGTGGCCGGTGGCGACGACCCGGTCCGGCGCGACGCCGCGCTCCACCCAGTCGACCAGCTCGCGCAGCGGGTCGAACGCGGTCAGGGTGTCGCCGCCGCCGCAGTGGTGCAGGCCCGGCACCAGGAACAGCCGGGCCCACCGCTCGGCGCCGGGACCGGCGTGGCGCTTGAGCCGTTCGTAGTAGTCGATGAGGCCGCGCGGCGGTATGCCCGGGTCGTTCCAGCCGTGCCAGAGGATCAGCTTGCCGCCCGCCCGCCGGAACCGGTCGAGGTCCAGGGCCATGGCGCCGCCGCGCGCGCCCTCGACGCCGAGCCGGGCGAACTCGCCCGCGGTGAACCGGAAGTCGGCCAGGGACGAGTGCGGCGCGCCGATCGGGTAGCCGAGGTGCCGGAGGTAGTTGTCCGCGAGCAGGGACGCCGGCGAGGCGCCGCCGAACTCGGGCAGGGGCATGAGCCAGCCGAGCCACGCCGCCTCGGAGCCGCGTTCGTGCCCGGCCGGGTAGAGGCGGCGGCCGTGCGCGTCGGTGGGCCCCCGGTAGACCTCGCGCACCACGTCCACCTGGGCGTCGGTCAGGCACGTCGGCGCGGCGTCGCCGGGGCAGCGCAGCTCGGCCGGGTCGAAGTGGCAGCGGCGCGGGTCCTCCAACTGGCCGTCCACCAGGCCGTCGAGGCCGTCGCAGCGGTCCAGCACGGCGTCGTGCAGGGCCGTCAGCCCGGCGGCGGTGAGCACCGGCAGGCCGTCCGCGCCGGTGTTGGCCCGCGCCAGCCACGCCTGGTGGACCACGAGCGGCGCCTGGTAGTTGGCCGGCGCGCCCGCGATGACGCCGTCGAAGTCGTGGGGGTACCGCTGGGCCAGCAGCAGCCCTTCCCGGCCGCCGTTGGAGCAGCCCGCGAAGTAGGAGCGGCGGGGCGGCGCGCCGTGGAACTCGGCGATGACCCGCTTGGCGGCCAACGACACCACGTGCGGCGCGCGGAACGCGAGGTCGTCGCGGGCGGCCCGGTCGTGGCGCGCCCAGGCGCCGTCGAGCGTGGGCACGGGGCCGCCGCCCACGTGCCCGTCGTCGGTGGTGGCCACGGCCATGCCGCCGGCGCGCGGCCCGCAGTCCGGGATCGCGGGCGGCGGCAGCACGCCGCAGAACCCGCCGCAGCCGTACTGGAGGTAGCGGCCGTCGTAGGTGGTGGTCGGCAGCTTCACGTGGAAGCGCACGGCCGGCTCGACGTGCCCCAGCACCGAGCAGTGCTCGGGCTCCGCGCCCGCCGGCACCAGCTCGGCGCTCGTGACGTGCGCGCGGGCGCCCGGCAGCGCGTAGTCGCCCACCAGTCCCGCGCAGCCCTCCGGCGCGGCCCGCGCCGGCACCGGCGTCAGCGACGCCAGCACCGCGAACACCACTGCCCAGCGGATCACCGCGTCCCCCCTTCCCCGTTCGATCATCGCGCCGCCGGGCCCCCGGGGTAACCGCCGAGCGCGGGCACCGCTTGCTCCTCGCGGGCCGGCGGCGTTTTCCGCGGCACGGCCACGGGTAAGGGGTGCTCATCCGACTACCGATCGCGGAGGGCACCCATGTTCCGGTGGACCACGGCCGCGCTGGCCGCGCTGCTGTTGACGGTGACCGGCTGCGACGCGGTGGGCGGCCTGCCGGACGTCGCGCCCGGCGGCGCCGGCGTGGACCGGGTGCCGCACGGCACGGTGGACGCGCCGACCGCGCGGGACCTGCTGGCGGGCCTGCCGGTGGCCGAGCCCGGCCGGATGGAGGGCTACGCCCGCGACTGCGACGACGGCGCCGGGTGCGTGTTCGGGCGGCCGTGGGTCGACACCGACGGCGACGGGTGCGACCAGCGCAGCCAGGTGCTGGCCCGCGACCTGACCGACGTGCGGCGCAAGAAGGAGGGCCGGTGCGCGGTCGAGTCCGGGACGCTGCTCGACCCGTACACCGGGGAGACCGTGACCGGCGTGTCGAAGGTCCAGATCGACCACGTGGTGCCGCTGGCGGAGATGTGGCGCAGCGGCGCGGCCGGGTGGCCGCAGGAGCGGCGCGTGGCGGCGGCCAACGACCTGCGCAACCTGATCGCCGTGACCGGGCGGGTGAACCAGGCGAAGGGCGACCAGAGGCCCGACGAGTGGATGCCGCCGAACGAGGCGTACGCGTGCCAGTACGGCCGGGTCTACGTGGGGGTCAAGGCGGAGTACGGGCTGACGGTGACGACGGCCGAGCGCGCCGCGCTGGAGCGGGCCTTGAGCACCTGCGGGTAGGGCGTGCGGGTCAGGGGCGCTTGGGTCAGGGGCGCTTGGGTCAGGGGCGCGTGGGTCAAGGGGCGGGGCGCGGGGTCAGGGGCGCGGGGTCCGCACGGCGATCGCGGCCACGTCGTCCAGGTACCCGGCGGTGAACCCGCCCTCCACCGCCTCCGTCTCGGCCACCACGACGGTCGTGCCGTCGAGGGTGTCCGAGTCGTAGTGGTGGGCGGTGAACGGGACGTCCGGCATCAGCAGCAGGGAGCCGGGCAGCGGCGCGATGTCGCCCGTGCCGTGGATGTCCTCGACCCGCTTGAACTCGCGCGCCGCCTCGGGGTCGCCGAACTCGACCCACGCGACCGAGACCACGATGGTGCCACCCCGGTCGTCGGTGAGGGTGAACAGGGCGCGGTCGAGCCCGACGCAGGGCGTGGCCGTGAGCAACTCCCGGACCTGCCCGAACGAGTGCGGCGCGCACTCGGTGTCCGAGCGCTCGGCCCGGTCCACCACGCGCAACCCGGAGTCGCGCCAGAGCTCGTCCGGGTCCGCGGGCGCGGCGAGACCGCCCGCCCCGGCCGCGACGGCGCCCGCCAGCACGGCCGCCGTGACCACACCACCGGTTCCCACCGCGTCGCCTCCTCCTGCTCCTCTCCCCCGCAGGTACCCGGTCGGGCGGCGATTCCCACCACCGCGGGTCAGCTGCCGAACGCCCGCACCACGGCCGCCATGTCGGCGGGCGCGCCGTCGTCGGCGGACCGGTAGTGGTCGAGCAGGACGCGCATGAGCCGGTCGTCGGTGCCCGCGGTGTTCATGGCGTCCGCGATCAGGGAGCTGTCCTTGGCCGCGCCGTCGACGCCGAAGGAGGGCGTGAAGTCGCCGTCGATCATGGCGCGGCCCTTGGCCTGGGCGTAGGCGCTGTCCACCGGGCCGCCCGCGATGGTGTCCAGGAAGGCCGACGGGTCGAGCCCCAGGCCGCGCGCCAGGGCCACCGACTGGGCGGTGGCGGCGGTGATCGACAGGACCCACGCGTTGGCGACGAGCTTGAGCCGCTGGCCGTCGCCGGGTCGTTCGCCCGCCCACACGGTGCGGGCGGCGATGGCCCCGAACACCGGCTCGACCCCGGCGCGCAGCTCCGGCGGCGCGGCGGCGAGCACGGTCAGCTTGCCCAGCTCGGCCGGTTGGCGGGTGCCGAGCACGGGCGCGTCCACGAAGCCGACGCCGTGCCGGTCGGCGAGGCGGGCCAGGCGCTCGCCGCCGTCGAGGCCGACGGTCGCGCACTGCACCCAGGTGGCGCCCTCCCGGAGCGACGGCAGCGCGGCGGCCATCACCTCGGCGGTCGCGTCGGCGTCGAAGAGCATGGTCAGGACGACGTCGGCGCGCTCGACCGCGGCGGCCGGGTCCTCGGCGACCCGCGCGCCGGCCTCGGCGAGCGGGCGGGCCTTGTCCGCGTTGCGGTTCCACACGACCACGTCCAGGCCGGCGCGCAGCAGGCTTCGCGCCATGCCGGCGCCCATCAGACCGGTTCCCAGCAGTGCCACGAGCATGGGGACAAGATCCCACCGGTGCGGCGGCGGCGCACCAGGAGGGGTGGTGAACCGCCCTCCTGGTGCGCCGGGGGTCACGGCAGCGTGGGCAGGTAGGTCGGGGCGCGTCGCGCCCGGGTCGCCCGTTCGAAGGCCGCCGCGACGCGGAGGACCTCCGCGTCCTCGCCGTGGCCCGCCATGAACGACACGCCGATCGGCAGGGGGCCCGCGAAGCCCGCGGGGACCGTGGCGTTCGGGTAGCCCGAGACGGCCGCGGGCGTGGAGGAGCCCAGCTCGTAGGCGTCGCCGTTGGCGTGGTCGGTCTTCCAGGCGGGGCCGTTGGTGGGCGCCATGATCACGTGCAGGCGGTGGGCGGCCAGCACCTCGTCGATGGACCGGCGCGCCAGCTCCGTCGCGGTGCGCCGCTGCTCGCGGTAGGTCGGGTCGGTGATCGGCGGCGCCTGCTCGGCCTGGAGGAACAGCTCCTGGCCGAACCTGCTCAGCTCGACCGGGTCGGCCTCGTTGAACGCGATCAGCTCGCGCAGCGTCTTCGGCACGCCCGGCCGGCCCTCCAGGTACTCCTCCAGGTCGTGCTTGAACTCGGTGATCAGCGCCGGGAACTCGGCGGCGTCGATCCGGTCCTGGTAGGGCAGCTCCACCTCGACGACCACGGCGCCCTGCCGCCGCAGCGCGTCCACCGCCGACCGCACGACCCGGTCCACCTCGGCGTTGGTCCCGGCCTTGCGCCACACGCCGACCCGGGCGCCGCGCAGGGCGCCGGGCGTGAGCGCGCGGGCGTAGTCCGCGCCGCGGCCCTCCAGCACCGACATCAGGATGGCGGCGTCCACGACGTGCCGGGCCATGGGGCCCGCGGTGTCCTGCCGCGCGGAGATCGGCACGATGCCGTCGCCGCTGACCTTGCCCAGGGTCGGCTTGAGGCCGACGACGCCGTTCTGGCCCGCCGGGCACACGATCGAACCGTCGGTCTCGGTGCCGACCGCGACCTGCGCCAGCGACGCCGCCACGGCCGCGCCCGAGCCGGACGACGAGCCGCACGGGTTGCGGTCCAGCACGTGCGGGGTGTTGGTCTGGCCGCCGACGCCCGACCAGCCGGACGTGGAGCGCGTGGAGCGGAAGTTCGCCCACTCGGACAGGTTCGTCTTGCCCAGCACCACGGCGCCGGCCGCGCGCAGGCGCCGGACCAGCTCGGCGTCGTCGCGCGGCGGCACGCGCAGCGCCCGCGAGCCGGCCGTGCTGCCCGTGCGGGTGTCGATGTTGTCCTTGAGCAGCACGGGGATGCCGTCCAGCGGCCCGCGCGCCTGCCCGCGGGCGCGCCGCCGGTCGCTCTCGGTCGCCTCGCGCAGCGCGTCCGGGTTCACCGCGACCACCGACCGGACCCGCCGGTCCACGGTGTCGACGCGCCGCAGGTAGGCGCGGGTCAGCTCGACCGCGGTGAGCGCGCCCGCGTCCATCCGGCGGACGAGCTGCGGGATCGTGGCCGCGTCCAGGTCGAGGGCCGGGCGCTGGTCGGCGAGGGCGGGCGGTGCGGCGACGAGCACGCACAGCAGCGCCGCGAGCAGGGATCTCATGCGGTCCAGCCCAGACCCGCTCACCCACCCGGTCAACCCGCCGAAGGTCGCTACTCCGGGATCTCCGGCGGCGTCCCGGCGAGGCGGGCGTGCAGGCGCTCGCGGATCTCCTCGGGCGTGTAGGCGCGGCGCTTGCGCTCCGCGCGGGCGATCACCACCCCGGTCGCCGCGACACCCGCGACACCGGCCAGGCCGAGCAGCTTCCACCACCGCATCTGCCTAGGCTACCGGGATGGCTGGAACGAAGATCGGTCTGGACGAGGCGGTGGAGCTGACCCGCACCGGTGACGTGTGGTTGTTCCGCGGCAGCTCGGCCGCCGACCGCGCGATCCGGGTGACGACCAACAGCCCGGTCAACCACGTGGGCATGACCGTGGCGGTCGAGGACCTGCCGCCGCTGATGTGGCACGCCGAGATGGGCCGTTCGCTGCCCGACGTGTGGACCGGCACCCACCACCGCGGCGTGCAGTTGCACGACCTGCGCGAAGCGGTGCTGGTGTGGGCGCGCAGGTACGGGCAGCGGGCGTGGCTGCGCCAGCTCGACGCGCCCACGACCGCGGAGCAGGACGACGCCGTGCTGAAGACCGTCGCCCGGCTCAACGGCACGCCGTTCCCCTCCACGGCGCGGCTGGCCACGCGGTGGCTGCGCGGTCGCCTGCCGAACCTGCGGCGGAAGGTCGACTCGACCCTGGAGACGGCGTACTGCGCCGAGGTGGTGGCCGTGACCTACGAGGCGATGGGCCTGCTGCCGGCCGGGCGGCGGGCGAACTGGTACGACCCGGGGCGGTTCTGGAGCGGTGACGAGCTGGAACTGCTGGGCGGGGCGCGGCTGGGCGAGGAGATCGCGGTGGAGATCCCGGGCTGACCGGTGCCCGGTCCGCGGGGCCGATGCGCGAAAACCGGGGTGCGGGACCGGCCGCCGCCCTAACATCCGACCGGTGAGCTGGCGTTGGGGTGTGGCGTTGGTGGCTGTCCTGCTGGCGGGGTGCGCGGCGGAGGCGGACGTGCTCGACGAGCCGGCGCCGACCGGCCTGCTGGGCGCGCTGGCGGGGGTGCGGGCCGCCGACGGCGCCGCGGAGTACGTCGAGTACGGCGACGTGGCGGCCGTGCGGGCGCTCGCGGACCGGGACCCGGAGCGCTTCCGGGACCTGGTGGGCTACGGGTACTCCCACGTCGCCGCGGCGGGCGACCGGCTGGCCGACGTGGTCGGCTTCGACCCGTCGCGGGCCACGACGGCGCTGCGCGTGGGCCAGGTGGCGTGGGCCGCGGTGCTGCGGGCCGAGGTCGACGTGGCCGCGGTCGAGGCGAAGCTCGCCGACCTCGGCGGGCGGCGCGGCGGCGCGGGCGACTGGACCACCGCCGACGACGGCGGGATCTCGCCCGGCAGCCCGTTGGCGCGGGCGGGCGTGGTGACCGGGTTCCAGCGGGTGCGCGTGGAGGCGGGCTCGGTGGCCCACGCCACCACCGGGGAGGCGCTGGGGTGGGTCACCGAGCCCGGCGACCGGACGCTGGCCGGGGACCCGATGGTCGGCGAGCTGGCCCGCTGCCTGGGCGACGTGGCGGTGGCGCTGATCACCAAGCCGAAGACCGGCCTGCCGGTGGCGGTGGGCGTGCGGGCGACGCCCGACGGCGACGCGACCGAGGTGGTGTGCGTGCCCGACGAGAACCCGAAGGCGCTCGCCGGGCGCGTCCAGGACCACCTGGAGACCGGTTCGGCGGCCGGCGGGCCGTGGCCGGCCGTGCTGCCCGGCGCGCGGGCCGAGCAGCCCGCCGACCAGACCGGTGTGGTGCGGGTCCTCGTGCCCGCCGGGCCGGGGACGCGGGCCGGTCGGGCGCTCCACGCCTGGCAGCGCGGCGACCTGTCGGGGTTGTTCGGCTAGTGCCGGGGGTGGGCCGCGGCGGGAGTTCGTCGCGACAGGTGTGCGTCGCTCAGGCCGACCGCCGGGCGGCCCGTGCCCGCCGGGCCTCCACCGAGGAGCCTGACTCCCGCCGGGCCATCCGGCGCAGCACCACGGGTGCGAGGGCGAACCCCACGACCGCCCACGCGCCCAGCGCGACCACCGTCTCCGGGTGCCGCCACGAACCGCCGACCTCGGCGGCGGCCAGCGCGTCCGGGAGCAGCGCCGACCTCAGCCCCAGCCCCAGCCAGTAGACCGGGAACGCCTGGCCCACCCACTGCAACCACCCGGGCAGCGCGGTGATCGGGTAGAACACGCCCGACACCGCCACCAGGGCCATGACCAGCAGGGTGACCAGGCCCAGCGACTGCGTGCCGCCGAACACCGCGCCCAGCGCCGCGCCGAGCGGCAGCGTGGCCGCCAGCCCCAGCGCCGACACCCAGACCAGGGCCACCCACGTCCACACCCGGCCGGGCTCCAGGCCGTCGAACAGCAGCACCGCCGGCACCAGCACGATCACCAGCGTCGCGCCCGTCAGCGCCGCCCGGCCCAGGACCTTGCCGACGACGTGGGCGAGCACCCCGTTCGGGGTGGCCCTGGCCCGCAGCAGCGAGCCGTCCTCGCGGTCCACCACCAGCGCCATGGCCAGCGCCAGGAAGCCGGTGAACACGACGTTCACCCCGAGGATGCCCGGCACCGCCCGCGCGCCCAGCGGGAAGTCCGCGCCGGGCACGGGGTTGTCGCCGAACGCGTACATCACCACCAGCGCGACCACCGGCAGCCACATCCAGCCGATCAGCTCGCCGGCGTTGGTCATGGTCTGGGTGAACTCGATCCGCCCCCGCCGCACGCCCGCGCGCACGGCCACCGCGCGGGCGTTCACGCGCTCACCCGCTCGGACTCGCGCACCAGGGCCAGGTACACGTCCTCCAGGCTCGCCCGGCGCACCTCCAGGTCGTCGACCGCCCGGCCGTGCTCGGCGAACAGCTCGCGCACGTAGTCGGTGGAGCCGGCCACGGACAGCACGTGCTCCCGGCCGTGCAGCCGGTAGCGCACCTCGGCCGCGCCCGCGATGCGCGCGGCCAGCTCGGCGGCGGTGCCGTCGGCGACCACCCGGCCCGCCACCAGCACCGCGATCCGGTCGGCCAGCTTCTCCGCCTCGGCGAGGTCGTGCGTGGTCAGCAGGATCGCGGTGCCCGGGAGCCGCCCCAGCAGCTCGTGGAACCCGCGGCGCGCCTCCGGGTCGAACCCGACCGTCGGCTCGTCCAGGAACAGCAGGTCGGGCCTGCCCACCAGGCCGACCGCCACGTCCAGGCGACGCCGCTGGCCGCCCGACAGGGCGCCGACCCGGCTGCGCGCGTGGTCGGTCAGGCCGACGAGCGCCAGCAGCTCGTCCGCGTCGAGCACGTCCGGGCGGTAGGGCTCGTAGAGGACCGCGAGGTAGGACAGCAGCTCCCGCACCCGCCACCGGCCGTGGTCGCGCCAGGACTGGAGCACCACGCCCAGCCGCGCCCGCCACGCCTCGTCACCGCGCTCCGGGTCGACGCCCAGCACGCGCACCTCCCCCGCCGACCGCTTCCGGAAGCCCTCCAGGACCTCGATCGTCGTCGTCTTGCCCGCCCCGTTCGGGCCGAGCAGCGCCACCACCTCCCCCTCGGCGACCGTCAGGTCGATCCCGTCCACCACGTCTCGCGACCCGTAGCGCACGCGCAGGCCGCGCACCTCCACGACAGGCCGTTCCGCCTGGTCACCAGCACTTGTCATGGCTTCAACCGTATCGTTGAACTATCGTGTTGAGACTTTGTTCGGAAGCTGACGAGGTCTGCCTGGATCGTTGGGGGCAGAACCCTCAAACCGACGGTGAAGGAGGCCGCTCCTGCGCACGGTGGACCTCGCCCGCGCGGCGGGCATCTCGACCCAGCAGGTCCGCAACCACCTCGACGCGGGCGTGCTGCCCCCGGCCGAGCGCTCGCCCGCGGGCTACCGGCTGTTCGACCGGCGGCACCGGGAGGCGCTGCTGGCCTACCGGCTGCTCGGCCGCGGGTACGGCTGGGCCGCGGCCAAGAGCATCATGCGCGCCGTGCACGACGGTGACGAGGTGTCGGCGCTGGTGGCGGTCGACGCGGCGCACGCGGCGGCGCACGAGCGGCGCGAGGCGCTCAAGGCGACCGCCGAGGCGCTGGCGGCCGTGGCCGGGCGGCCACCGGACACCGTGCCCCGGTCCGGTCTGCGCGTGGGCGAGCTGGCCGCGAGGCTCGGCGTCCGGCCGTCGGCGTTGCGCGTGTGGGAGGCGGCGGGCCTGCTCGTCCCGGACCGCACCACCGACGGGCACCGCGTCTACGGCCCGGCGGACGTGCGCGACGCGCGGCTCGTGGCGATGCTGCGCCAGGCCCGCTACCCGCTGCCGCGCATCAAGCCGATCATGGACGAGTTCCGCGCGGCGGGCGGCACCGAGGCGCTGCGGGCCGCCATCGCCGACCGGGAGGCGCAGTTGGCCGCGCACGCGCCGGTCATGCTCGCGGCGGCGGCGGCGCTCCACCGCTACCTCACGGGGCGGGGCGGGGAGGAGGTGTCAGGGGTGGTGTCAGCGCGGTGACCGGCCGGTGTCAGGGCGGCCGGTGATCGTGATCGCCATGACCAGATCGACGGAGGCGGCCTCGGAGCCGCACGAGGTGTTGCAGGACGAGACCGTGCTCATCGGTGCCCGCCGGGAGGTTCCGGGGACGACGGAGGTCTCCGGGAGTGCGGCGGGTGCCGGGAGCGGTGGGGGCCGGGTGCCGCGGGCCTTCCGGCGTGCGGGGGCGACGGCGTTGGCGGTCGCGCTGCTGGTCGGGGCGGGCGTGCCCGGGGTGGCCGCCGCCGGTCCGGGTCGTCCGGAGCTGCGGGAGGCCGCGCAGGCGTTCATCGACGCCGGTTTCGCCGGGGTGCAGGTGCGCGTGCACGACCGGCGGGGCGACTGGGTCGGCAGCGCCGGGGTGCGCGAGCTGGGCAGGACCGCCCCGCCGCCGGTGGACGGGCGGTTCCGGGTCGGCAGCGTCACCAAGACCTTCACCTCGACCGTGGTGCTGCAACTGGTGGCCGAAGGCCGGATCGGGTTGGACGACCCGGTGGCCGACCGCCTGCCCGGGTTCGGCCTGGACCGGCGGATCACCACCCGGATGCTGTTGAACCACACCAGCGGGCTGTTCAACCACACCGGCGAGTACTACCCGGACGGGACGGTCGTGCCGGGGATCCCCGCGGTGGGCGCGGACTGGGTGGACAACCGGTTCCGCACCTACCGGCCGGAGGAACTGGTGCGGTTCTCGCTGGCCAGGCCGGCGAGGTTCGAGCCGGGGGCGGGGTGGAGCTACGCCAACACCAACTACGCGGTGGCCGGGCTGCTGGTCGAGGCGGTCACCGGCCGCTCGTACGCCGAGGAGGTGGGGCGGCGGATCCTGCGGCCGCTCGGGCTGAGGGGCACCGTGGTGCCGGGCGCCTGGTCGGGCCTGCCCGACCCGCACTCCCGCGGCTACTACCGCTACCAGGACGCCGGCCGGTGGGAGACGGTCGACGTCACCCGGCAGAACCCCTCCCTGCTGTTCGCCGCCGGTGACATGATCTCGACCACCGCGGACCTCCGGACGTTCTTCTCCGCGCTGAACCGCGGCACGCTCCTGCCGGCCCCGCTGCTGGCCGAGATGCGCACGCCGCACCCGCGGAGCGGCGACCTCCGCTACGGCCTGGGGGTGTTCGTGCAGGACCTGGGCTGCGGCGTCACGGTCCTCCACCACAACGGCAGCGCCCCGGGCGGCTACGGGGCGATGATGTACAGCACCCCGGACGGCGGCAGGACCCTGACCGCCTCGGTGACCACCGGTGACGCCGCGATGGACCCCGCGGTGGAGTTCCCCGGGGTGCTGGCCGGTCTGGTCGACGCGGCGTTCTGCGGTGGTCGGGGCGCGAGCTGAGCCCGAGGCGGGCGTGGCCGAGGCGAGCCGGGTGAGGCGGGGTGGGCGGCGGAAGTCGTCGCCGGGTGGGTCGGGGAGGTCGTCACCTGGTGAGACCGGCGTCGTGGGCGAGGATCGCCGCCTGCGTCCGGTTCTCCACCTCCAGCGCTTGGAGGATCGCGCTCACGTGCGCCTTGACCGTGCCCTCCGACAGGGTGAGGCGGCGGGCGATGGACTGGTTCGACAGGCCCTCCCCCAGCAGCGCCAGCACGTCCCGCTCCCTGGCGGTCAGCGCGTCGATGCGCGATCGGGCGCCGTCCGGGCGGGACAGGCGGTCGCCGCGCAGTTCGGCCACCAGCCGCTGGGCGATCCTCGGTGACAGGTAGGCGGCGCCCTCCGCCACCGCCCGCACCCCGATGATCAGCTCGCGCGGGTCGGCGGCCTTGAGCAGGAAGCCGTTCGCCCCGTCGCCCAAGGCCCGGACCACGAACTCGTCCTCGTCGAACGTCGTCAGCACCGCCACCGCGACGCCCGGCACGGCTCGGCGCAGCTCGGGGAGGGTGGCGAGGCCGTCCAGGCGCGGCATGCGGATGTCGAGCAGCACGACGTCCGGGCGGTGGCGGCGGGCCAGGTCGACGGCCTCGTGCCCGTCGCCCGCCTCGGCCACGACCTCGATGCCCGGGTCGGTGCCCAGGATGGCGCGCACGCCGGCGCGGACCACCGCCTCGTCGTCCACCAGCAGGACCCGGATCACCGGTCACGCTCCACATCGGACTCGGCGGTGAGGTCGGCGATCGGCAGGCGGGCGGTCACGGTGAACCGGCCCGCCTCCGCGCCGGAGCGCACCGCGCCGCCCAACAACCTCACCCGCTCGGACAACTCCGCCAAACCGCTCCCGTTCCCCACCGACGCGGTTCCGCTCCCCACCGACGCGGTTCCGGCTCCCGCCAACGCGGTTTCGGTTCCCGCCGACACGGCTCCGGTTCCCACCAGCCCACTTCCGCTTCCCACCGGGTTCTCCACGGTCACCACCACCTCCGCCGCGTGGCGCGTGGTCCGCACGTCCACCGGCGCCCCGGGCGCGTGGCGGGCCGCGTTGGTCAGCGCCTCCCTGACCACCCGGTGGACCGCCCGGTCCACGAGCGCGGGCAGCGGGCCCGGCGAGCCGGTGAGGGTGACCTGGAGTCCTGCGCGCCGGGCGCGCGACACCAGCTCCTCCACGTCCTCGTCCGGTGGTTCCACCGGGGCCGTGCCCTCGCGCAGCACGCCGATCGCCTGGCGGAGCCGGTCGGTGGCGATCACCGCCGACTTGCGCAGTTCCGCCGCCGCCTCGCGGTCGCGCCCGGTGCCGGCGGTCAGTTCGAGAGCACCGGCCCGCAGGGCGATCAGCGCCAGCTCGTGGCCCAGCGAGTCGTGCACGTCCGCGGCGATGCGACCGCGTTCCCGCAGCCTCGCCCGCTCGGCCACCCACTCCCGCTCGCGCTCCAGCCGGTCGATCCGCTGCCGCCCCGCCTCGACCAGCGCGGCCTGCTGCGCCCGGAACAGGCCGGCCAGCCAGGGCAGCACCCCGAACAGGCCCAGGCACGCCAGGGCGCCGAAGCCCTCCCAGAACCGCACCGCGGCGATCACCGCGCCGATCGAGGCGACGGCCGCGAGCACCACTCCCCCGTGCCGCACCGGCAGGTGCCGCCCGTGGAGGTAGGCGAGGACCGCCAGCACCACGAACAGCAGTTGCCGCCACACCGGCAGCGCGTCCGTCGCCAGCCCGTTGACCAGGCACGCGGTCGCGAGCACCGCCAGCGCCACGCCGTTCCTCATCCGACCTCCCACCCCGGAGTCTCTCAGGCCGGCCGAGCCGACGGTCGCCCTGCCGGGCCCGTCCACTTCGCCGGACCCGTCCACCTCGCCGGACCCGTCCACCGGGACGAGCGCAGCCGCACCGCGCGGGCCGCCACGACCAGCACGCCGGCCGCGGCCGCGACGACCGCGGTCACCGTCAGGGGCAGCGGGAAGTAGGTCAGCTGCGCCCACGTGACGGCCCGGCCCCCGATCAGGACCGACAGCAGGTCCGGGAAGGCGGCGAGGACGACCGCGGGCAGCAGCGCCGGGACGCACCGCACCGCCGCCCGCCACGTGGGCGTGCCCGCGCGACGCCGCGCCCACGTCCCGGCGCGGCGCACGCCCAGCACGCCGAGCGCGACCGCGCCCAGTGCGATCAGGCCCAGCACCAGCTCGAACACCTGCCGCCCGCCGCCGACCTCGCCCGGTTCCCGCCCCCGGCTGATCGCGACGAGCCCTGCCAGGACGGCGTAGGTGTCGTCCTGGAGGGCGGCGCTGTTGGCCAGCACCGCGAACCCGTAACCGGTGTCCGGGTCGATCGCCTGCACGGCCGTGTAGGTGAACAGGTTCCCGGAGTGCACGAACACGTCCAGCTCCTCGTCCGGCGCCCAGCCCATGGCGTAGTCGGCCACCGGGGACGAGGTGCGCAGGGTGCGCAGCCCGTCCTCCGACACAAGCCGCACCCCGTCACCGGTCTGGGAGGTGAGCCACCGGCCCATGTCGGCGGCGGTGGTGAGCACGCCTCCCGAGCCGCTGGAGTCGCGGAAGCCCGGCAGCTCGGCGCGCGGCAGCCACGCCCCGAACAGCGAGACGTAGCCGTCGGCCGGGCGCACCTCGGCCTCGGTCACCCCGCTGTGCTCCATGCCGAGCGGGCCGAACACCGCCGACCTCAGGTAGTCGGCGAAGCCCTGACCGCTCGCCACCTCCACCAGCCGCGCGGCGACCTCGTAGTTGGCGTTGCAGTACCGGTAGCGCGTGCCGGGGTCGGCCGCCAGCGACTCACCCGCCAGCCCGGCCACGTACTCCGCGAGCGACGACGAGCCGGACAGGGACTCGACGTCGATCGTGGTGTCGGAGAAACCGGACGTCTGGTTGAGCAGGTGTCGCACGGTCACCCGCTCGTACCGCGGGTCGGCCATGGTGAACCCGGGGAGCCGGCGCGCCACGGGCTCGTCCAACGCGATCCGGCCGGCCTCGACCAGGGTCATCACCGCGAGGGCGGTGAACGACTTGCTGACCGACGCCACCCGCATCGGGGTGTCGGCGGTGACCGGGTTGCCCTCCGAGTCGTGCCCGTAGCCGGCGGCGTGCACGACCTCGCGGCCCCGCGTCACCACCGCGGACAGGCCCGGCAGTCCGGTGTCGCGCAGCGCCTTGGCCAGGTAGGCGTCGGCGCGGCCGGTGTCGAAGGCGGTCGGTTCGGCGTGTGCGGCCGGCGGCGGGACCAGGGCCAGCACGAGTCCCGCCGTCAGGACGAGGAGGAGTGATCTCACGGGGAAAACCTAGGAAGCGGCTCCTTTCGGGACATTGGGCGATCGGCCGGGACGATCCCTGACGAAAGTCGTAGATCGTGCGCCCCCACCCGGGCGCGCACCGCCGCGGCCCTGCGCTGGGTGGAAAGGACTGACTGTGGTGGAGCAGGTGGTCCGGGTGGTCCGAGTGGTGCGGGTGGTCTGCGCAGCCGGGTGGCCGGGTCAACCGGTGGTCGGGTCAGCCCGGTGGTCGGGTCAGCCCGGTGGTCGGGTCAGTCGGGGGTGCCCGGTTTGGTGTACCGGTGGAACTGCGCGCCCGCGATGATCCGCGTGCCGCCGGTCGGGTGGTCTTCGCGCAGGGAGCAGAGGACCCGGGTGCGGAACTCCTCGCGGTCCGCCGGGGGCAGGGCGTCGTACAGCCACCGGTTGCCGTGGGACATCAGCCAGGACCAGTGGGCTTCCGGGCCTTCGACCGGGAACGCGACCTCCGTGTTCCACCTCCCTTCTTCGCGCAGGCCGGCGCGTTCGGCGCACTCCGGCAGGCTTCCGGTCGACCCACCGCCGGGACGTGGCGGCAGGCGTTGGGTGAACTCGTCCACGACCTGTCCGTAGGACGCCCACCAACCGCCGTCCGTGCTGGGGCCCGGGGTGGAGAACACCAGGTCGCCGCCCGGTTCCAGCACTCGCGCGATCTCGGCGAACGCCCTGTCCGGCGCCGGCAGGACGTGCAGCACGAAGCCGCTGAGCACCAGGTCGAACGACGCGTCCGGCAGGTCCAGCGCCATCGCGTCCAGCAGCCTGGCGTCCACGCCGGGCACGGTGTCCCGCAGGGCGGCGAGCATGCCCCGGGACGTGTCGCCCGCCACCACCGAGGCACCGGCCCGCACGGCGGGTGCGGTCACCGCGCCGCGCCCGGCTCCCAGGTCCAGGACCCGGGCGCCCGGCCGGACGCCCGCCCACTCCACCAGGCGTTCGCCGAACGTGGTGAAGAACGGCACGGCGCGGTCGTAGTCGGCCGCCACCCGGTCGAAGAGGTCACCGTTCAGTTCGGTCACGCCGAGGACGTTAAGGCGCGGCCGTGCTGAGCGCGAACAACTTCGCGTTGGCGTTCGCGGACAGCACCACCGAGGTGGCCACGCGCGCCGGGTCCAGCGGCACGGTCAGCCGCCAGATCCGCGCGGTGCGCCCGTCCGCCGTGCCGTCCGTGCGGTAGCGGGTCGTCGCGGTCACGGCGGCCCGTTCGCCGTGGCGCGCCGCCGGTGCGGCCCAGTCCGTGATCGACAGCTCGGTCGTGGTGGTGGCGCCGTCCGCGTAGGAGGTGGTGAGGGTGAGGCCCTGGTCGCCGTTGACGGCCGTCGCCAGGACCTCCAGGGCGCGGTGGCGGCCCGGGGTGAGGTGCAGGCGCTGACCCCGGGCGGTGAGGAAGTTCCGGGCCGTGCCGGTCGTGCCCGGCACGGTGAACGCGACGCCGTCCACCGGGCGCGTGCCGGGTGCGGGGAGCTGCTCGGCGGGGAAGCTCCAGCCCTTGCCGTCGAGATCGCCCTGTTGCCTGGCGTCCGCGGTCGCCACACCGTCCACATCGTACTGACCTCCCAGGTCCTGTGCGCACCACGGCCCGGAGACCGTGCACGCGGCCGGCAGGTTCGGCACCGGCTCTGCTGCCGGCAGCACGTGGTCGACGGGCAAACTCGTTGTGCCCCAGGAGGTGTTCGGCGTGTCGCTCACGTCCACGACCAGTTCTCCGCCACGTGCCACGAACCTCTCGGACAACCATGACGCGGGGTGCGGCCGGTGGTCAACCTCAACGGCCCGGACGTACACGTTCGTGGGAGAAGCGTTGGGGGACTTGATGGTTATGCTCGGCGCGCCGGACCTGTTGAGGCGGGCGAAGGGGAAACTCGGGCTGGAGACGAGGAGTTCCGCCCGGCTCGGCGTCTGGGGGTACACGCCCAGCGCCGCGAACACGTACCACGCCGACATGGTGCCCAGGTCGTCGTTGCCCGGCAGCCCGGCGGGCCCGGTCCGGTACACCAGCGACGCCATGGCGCGCACGGTCTCCTGCGTCTTCCACGGCTGCCCCAACCCGTTGTAGAGCCACGGGGTGTGGATACCCGGCTCGTTGGTCGGGTCGTAGCGCAGCGGGTCGCCGCCGGTGGCCCACGAGCCGTCGGGCTTGCGGAAGAACGCGTCCAGCCGCCGCACCGCCCGCTCTCGACCGCCCATCGCCGCGGCGAGTCCGGACACGTCGTGCGGCACCATCCACGTGTAGGTCGCGCTGGTGCCCTGCGCGAAACCGAGGTCGGACGACGGGCTGAACGGCCACGTCCACGTGCCGTCCGAGTTCCGCGCCTGCTGGTACCCGGTGTCGCCCGCGGCGGGGTTGAACGTGTTGCGCCACCAGCCCGCCCGCGGCAGCAGGGCGTCGCGCACGTCGGTCCGCCCGAGCCGCCCGGCCCAGTCGGCCAGCGCGAAGTCCGCCGCGGCGTCCTCCAGCGTCTCGGCCGCGCCGCCCCAGCAGTGGCAGGTGTCCTGGGGCGCATAGCCCAGGCGCAGGTACTCGGCCAGGTTCGGGCGCTGCCCCTCGCACTGGCCGGGGCACCCCTCGTCGGACAGGCCGTCCGGGTGCGGCACGGTGGCCTGGCGGACCAGCGACTCGAACGCGCCGCGCACGTCGAAGTCCCGCGCCCCCATGGCGTGCATGCCCGCGAGGGCGGGCGCGGACGGGTCGCCGGTCATCACGTGCGTGGGCCCGTTGACGTGCACCCACCGGTCCCACACGCCGCCGTTCTGGCGGGCCAGGTTGAGCAGCGACTGGGCGTAGTCCGAGGCGACGCGGGGTTCGAGCAGGGCCAGCAGCTGGGTGTGGGCGCGGTACTGGTCCCAGCCGGAGAAGTTGCCGTACTGGGCGCGCTGGCCGCGTTCCAGGCGGTGCACCCGCCGATCGCTGCCGAGGTAGGTGCCGTCGACGTCGCTGGCCACGTTGGGTTGCAGGAACGCGTGGTAGAGCGCGGTGTAGAAGGTGGTGCGCAGCTCGTCCGTGCCGCCCGCGATCTCCACGGCGCGCAGTTGGCGCGCCCACTCGCGGCGCGCGTCGGCGGCGACCGAGTCGACGGTCTCGCGCGGGCCGATCTCGCGGTCGAGGTTGCGCCGGGCGGCTTCCGCGCTGGTGTAGGAGATGCCGACGCGCACCCGCACGTCCGCGTCCGAGGAGGTGTCGAACGTGACGTAGCCGCCGGAGCCGCGCCCCTGCCGCGCCGCGCCGGTCTCGTAGCCCTCGCCACCGGAGGCCGTCGTCGTGCCGGGCCGCAGGTCGCCGTCCACCCAGGTGCCGGTGCCGGAGAAGGCGCGGTCGAAGGAGGCCGTGAAGTACAGGCGGTAGTAGGACTTCTTGTTGTTCGCGCCGCCGTTGGCGCGCCGGCCGCAGAACGCGCCGGTGAGCACGGAGCCGGACACGGTCCGCCGGTCGGGGTCGATGGCGACCTCGGCGTCCTCGCTGCCGTTGAGGGAGTTCGAGACGCGGAACAGCAGGGCGGCGGGCCGGTCGCGGGGGAAGGTGAAGTCGCCGACGCCCGCGCGCGTGGTCACGCTCAGGTCGGCCGTGGCGCCCGAGGCGAGGCCGACGCGGTAGCGGCCGGGCGTGGCGGTCTCGTCCTCGTGCCGGAAGTCGGCGGCGTAGACCTCGTCGCGCACGTCCGCCGTCGGCGAGCCGGCGACCTCGCCGACGAACGGCATGATCGGCACGTCGCCGGCCGCGCCGGGGTGGCACCCCGCGCCGTTGACGTGGGTGAGGCTGAAGCCGCGCACGCGGGTGGCGTCGTGGGCGTAGCCGTTGGCGGCGCCGGTGTTGGTCTGGTCACCGCGCGTGCTCGTGGGGCTCCACGAGATCATCCCGAACGGCCGGACCGCGCCGGGGTAGGTGTTGCCGCCGTTCGCCGAACCGATGAGGGGGTCGACGTACCGGACGGCGTCGCGCACCGCCCCCGTCCCCGGGTCGGCCGCCGCGGGCGTCACCGCGCCCGCCAGGAGGACGACCGCCACGCCCGCTGTGATCAGAGCCCGCATGCCCAGAGGTCTACCCAACCGGGCCCCGCGGCCGGAAGGCGTGGGCGGGGTTCCTGTCCGGTTGTCATGGGAGCGCTCCCCGGTGTTCGCCGGCACGCCACCCGCGGGTCACCGGAGGGGTTCGGGTTAGGGTCGCGGTGTGCCGGGCCGGGGTGAGGCGGAGTTCCTGGCCGCCGTCGCGCGGTCGGCCGGACCCGTCCGCGGGATCGGCATCGTCCTGCTCAGCGCCTTCGGCGTGCTGTCGGCGCCGGGTCACGCCCTGCCGGCCGTGCTGGGCGTGTTCGCCCTCGTGCTGGTCGGCGCGGTGGCCGACTTCGGGCCGCGCGGCCCCGCGCTGGTGCTCGCGGTCGTCCGGGTGGCGGCCGTGTGCGCGGCCCAGGCCCACCTCGGCGGCACCCCGCAGTGGCCGCTCAACGTGCTCACCACCACCGCCATCACGATCCAGTGGGAGTGGTCGCCCAAGGTCTCCGCGCCCGTCACGGCCGGGCTGCTGGCGGTGCACGCCGCGGTGGTCGGCTGGGACGGCTCGGCGGTGCTGCGGGTGCTGGTGGAGTGCGCGCTCGCGCGGTTGGCGTTCCGGCTGCTGCTCGGCGCGACGCGGCAGGTGGACTCGCTGCGGGCCCGCCGGGCCGCGCTGGAGCGGGCCGAGGCGGTGGCCCTGGAGCGGCACCGGCGCGACCGCGAGTACCTGGCGCTGCTGCACGACACCGCGTCGGCCACGTTCCTGGTGGTGGCCGTCAACGGGCGGGACGCCGACCCCGCCGAGGTCGCGGGCTACGCGCGCCGCGACCTGGAGCTGCTGACCGCGCCCGGCGCGGCGGTCGGCGGCGACGTGGACGTGGGCGCGGCCCTGCGGTCCGTGGTGGAGCACAGCCCGCTGGAGGTCGAGGCCCGCTGGGACGAGGTGCTGGTGCCCGTGCCGGTGGCGCTGGCGCTGGTCCGGGCGACGCGCGAGGCGCTGCTGAACGTCCGGCGGCACGCCGGCACCGGGCGGGCCCGGGTCGTCGTCGCGGCCCGCGGGAGCGGTGTGGAGGTGGTGGTGTCCGACGAGGGCCGCGGGTTCGACGCGGCGGCGGTGTCGGACCACCGGCGCGGGGTGCGCCACTCGATCGTCGGGCGGGTCACGGCGGTCGGCGGGTACGCCGAGGTCACCTCCGGGCCGGGCGGCACGACGGTGCGGGCGGGGTGGCCGCGACCGTGACCGACCACTCGCGGCTGGTGCTGCTGGCCGTCGCGGCCGTGATCCAACCCGGGCTCGGGCTCGCGCCGCTGCTCCACCACGACCACCACGCGGCGGCGTGGGCGGCCTACGTGCTGTTCGCCCTGGTCACGCTGGGGTGCGCGGTGTGGGTGGCACGTCGCGAGCCGCTGCCGGGGCCGGTGGTGGCCGGCGGGGTGGTCGCGGTGTTCGCGGCGTCGGCGACCGCCACGTGGGCGCTGCCGCCGGACGGCCACTTCGGACCGGCGCACTGGTCGTTCGGGCTGGTGGGGTGGCAGCTGCTGCTGTTGCTGGCGGACCGGGTCGGCGCGCTGCTGGTCGCGCTGTCCGCGCACGTCGTGGTGAGCGTGGTCCAGTGGGTGCAGGCCGGGGCGCCCGACCGGCTGGAGGTCGGCGGCGCCGGGGTGGTGCTGCTGGGCGTGACCAGCTTCCAGGTGGGCACGCTGGTGATCCTGCGGGTGCTGGCCCGCGCCGGGCGCCAGGCCGCCCGGATGGCCGCCGAGCAGGAGCGCGCCACCACCCGCGCCGCCGTGGCCGAGCAGTGGGAGCAGGACCTGCGCGCCCGGTTCGCGGGGCGGCTCGGCACCACGCTGCCGCTTCTCGCGGACCTGGCCGACGGCGTGCTGGACCCCCGTGACGAGGAGACCCGGCTGCGGTGCGCGCTCGCGGCCACGCAGCTGCGCAGGCTGTTCGCCGAGCACGACGACGTGCCCGACCCGCTGGTGCACGAGGTCGCGGCGTGCGCGCACGTGGCGGAGCAGCGCGGGGTGGTGGTGTCGCTGGCGGTCAGCGGCACGTCGGTGCCGGTGCCGGCCGGGGTGCGGCGCGCGTTGACCGCGCCGGTGGAGCTGGCGCTGGCGGCCGCGCGGGCACGGGCCCGGGTCAGCTTGCTGCGGACCGGCGACGAGGTCCGGGTGGCCGTGATCTCCGACGCCGTGATCTCCGACACCGCGCTCCCCGGCGCGGTGCTCGCCGACGCCGCAACCCCCGATCCCGGGGGAACCGCGCCGGGGGCGGTGGAGGTCGAAACCGGCACGTACGGTGGGCAGACGCGGATGGAGGTCCGATGGCGGGCGAGCTGAGCGCGGTGGTGGTGGACGACCATCCGGCGGTGCGCGCGGGCGTCGCCTACTGGCTGTCCACCGGCACACCCCCGATCCGGGTCGTGGCGAGCGGCGAGGACGTGCGGGCGGCGTGGCTGGGCGAGGGCGCGGGCGCCGACGTGGTGATCCTCGACCTGCACCTGGGCGGTCCCACCCCCGTCCTCGGCGACCTGCGCCGGCTGGTGGAGGCCGGGCGGCGGGTCGTCGTCTACTCGATGCGCGCGGACGACGACATCGCGTTGCAGTGCCTGGAGCTGGGCGCGCTGTGCTACCTGACCAAGGCGGAGGGCGCCGAGCACCTGGTGCGGGCGGCGCGGGCGGCGGCGGAGGGCCGGGCGTACACGCCGCCGTCGCTGGCCGGCGCGCTGGCGGGCGACCGGTCCGACCACCGGCCCGCGCTGTCGGCGCGCGAGGTCGAGGTGCTGGTCGAGTGGTTCCAGTCGGAGTCCAAGGACTTCGTGGCGCAGCGCCTGGGCATCTCCCTGAGCACCGTCAACTCGCACCTGGAGCGCATCCGGATCAAGTACGCGCTGATCGGTCGGGAGGCCCCGACCAAGGCCGCGCTGGTGGCGCGGGCCATCCAGGACGGCCTGATCGGCGTCGACGACCTCTGACCGGTTGTGGTGCGAACGACCGACAGCGCCGGTGCGCCACCCGGGTTAGCGTCGCCACCACCCCAGCTCAGCCAGGAGACCCGTCTTGACGCACGCCCGCACCGCCCCGCTCCTCGCCGCCTGCGCGGCCGCCCTGCTCCTGTCGGCCTGCGGCAGCGAGACGGACGGCACCGCGTCGCCCGCGCCCACCTCGGACACCGGCACGACCACCACCTCGGCCGAGGAGACCACCGGGACCACCACGCCGTCCGCGCCCGCGACCGAGGCCGACGGCGACGTGACCGCGCCCGGCTCGGAGCTGGCGGTCGGCGAGCGCGCGGTGGTGCCGTTCAAGTACGGCACGTCCAAGACCGGCACGATCGCCCTCACCGTCACCGCGATCGAGCAGGGCGACAACGCCGACCTGGCGAAGTTCGGCGACAAGGCCAAGGGCATCACGCCGTTCTACATCCGGGTGACCGTGGAGAACGTCGGTGGCACCGACCTGTCCTACAGCTCGCTCAGCCTGCGCGGCCTCGGCGAGGACGGCCGCGGCACCGGGGTGATCATCACCGGCGACACCGACGAGTGCGAGTCGGAGACCGCGGCCCGCGACTTCACCACGGCCGGCGCCAAGTACGAGACGTGCGTCCTGCAGGCCGCCCGCGAGGGTTCGAAGATCGTCGCGGCGAGCTTCACCGACGGTGACGACTACAAGGACGACCCGGTGGTCTGGAAGGGCTGAGCCCTCCCCCGACCGGCGCCGTCCACGCCGACCGGCACCGTCCGCGCCGCCCGCCCGCGAGCAACGGCCGGCCGCCGTTCGGCGCTGCACCGCCGCTCACGGCCGCTGTACCGTGAAAGTGCCGCCACCCGCACAACGCCGTGATCGGGGGTAAGCACCATGAGGTCTTTCACGCGCGCACGGTTACCCGTGGCACTGGCCGCGGTCCTGCTCGCGTTCGGGCTCGCCGGCACCGCGCACGCCACCGGGCGCGTGGACAACCCGTACGCCGGCGCCCGGGTCTACGTGAACCCGGAGTGGTCCGCGCGGGCCGCCGCCGAACCGGGCGGGGCCGCCGTCGCGGGTCAGCCCACCGCCGTGTGGCTGGACAGCATCGCCGCCGTGCGCGGCTCGAACGGCCGGATGGGCCTGCGCGACCACCTGGACGAGGCGCTGCGCCAGGGCGCGGACCTGGTCCAGGTCGTGCTCTACGACGCCCCGGGCCGGGACTGCGGCCGGCTCAGCAGCAACGGGGAACTGCCCTACGACCGGCTGCCGACCTACCGCGCCGAGTTCGTCGACCCGATCGCCGAGGTGCTGCGCGACCCGGCGTACGCGGGCCTGCGGGTGGTCGCGGTGGTCGAGCCGCACTCGCTGCCGTTCCTGGTCACGCACGTGCGGCCGCGCTCCCAGTGGACCATCACCTGCGAGCAGGTCAGGGCGACCGGCGCGTACCACGAGGCGATCGGGTACGCGTTGGCGCGGCTCGGCGCGATCGACAACGTCTACAACTACCTGGACGTCAGCCACCACGGCAACCTGGGCTGGGACGACAACCGCTCGGAGTTCGTCGAGGTGCTGGTGCGGGCGGCGGGCGCGGCGGGCAGCACGCTCGCGGACGTGCACGGGTTCGTGGCCAACACGGCGAACTACTCGGCGCTGGACGAGGTCTACCTGACCAGGACCGTCGTCGCGGGCCAGCCGATCCTCCAGTCGCGGTGGGTGGACTGGAACCCGTTCGTCGACGAGCTGTCCTACGTGGAGGTGCTGCGCCGCGAGCTGGTGGCGGCCGGGTTCGACCCGGGTGTCGGCGTGGTGGTCGACACCTCGCGCAACGGGTGGGGCGGGCCGAACCGCCCGACCAGGTCGAACGACGAGACCTACGACGTCAACACCTACGTGGACACCAGCCGGCTGGACCGCCGGCTGTGGATCAGCAACTGGTGCAACCAGGTCGGCGCGGGGCTGGGCGAGCGGCCCGTCGCGTCGCCCGCGCCCGGCGTGGACGCGTACGCGTGGGTGAAGCCGCCGGGCGAGTCCGACGGCGCGAGCGTCCCGCTGCCCTTCCCCGGCGAGAACCACAACCGGATGTGCGACCCGACCTACAACAGCTGGCCCGGCGCGTCGTACCGCCCGACCGGTGCGTGGCCGAACACGCCGCCCGCCGGGCAGTGGCACTCGGCGGGTTTCCGCGAGCTGCTGGCGAACGCGCACCCGCCGCTGTAGGCCGGGTCGGGTGTCCTCGGGGCGATTACGCTGGGGTCATGTCCGCCATGGCCCCAGCGCGCACCGAGTCCGACCTGTCGTTCCTGCTCGACCGCACCAGCCACGTGCTGCGCACGCGGGTGGCGGCGGCGCTGGCCGAGATCGGCCTGACCGCGCGGATGCACTGCGTGCTCGTGCACGCCCTGGAGGAGGAGCGCACGCAGATCCAGCTGGCCGAGATCGGCGACATGGACAAGACCACCATGGTCGTCACGGTCGACGCGCTGGAGGAGGCGGGCCTGGCCGGGCGCCGGCCGTCGAGCACCGACCGGCGGGCCCGGATCATCGCGGTCACGGAGAAGGGCGCCGAGATCGCCAAGCGCAGCCAGGAGATCGTCGACGGGGTGCACCGGGAGGCCCTGGGCGCGCTGCCCGAGGACGAGCGCGAGGTGTTCCTGCGGGCGTTGAACCGCCTGGTCACGGGCCACCTGGGCACCCCGGTCGCGGCGCCGTCGAACGCCCGGCGCGCCCGCGAGAGCACCAAGTAGAACCGAATCAGATTGTCTGCAAGAAAACTATCTACTAGTGTCTCTCCTGTTCCCGCCCGAACAGGAGAGCGCCATGACGTCCACCCTCGAAGCACCGCGCACCGGCCGCTGGTCGGCGCTCGCGGTGCTGTCCGCCGCCATGCTGATGACCGTCCTGGACGGCAGCATCGTCACCGTCGCGATGCCCGCCATCCAGCACGACCTGGGCTTCTCCCCGGCCGGGCTGAGCTGGACCGTCAACGCCTACCTCATCCCGTTCGGCGGGCTGCTGCTGCTCGCCGGCCGGCTCGGTGACCTGGTCGGCCGCAAGGCGCTGTTCCTCGCCGGGAACGCCGTGTTCACCGCCGCGTCGCTGCTCGCGGGCCTGGCCACCGGGCCGGGGGTGCTGGTCGCCGCCCGGTTCCTCCAGGGCGTGGGCAGCGCGCTGGCGTCCGCGGTCGTGCTCGGCATCCTGGTCACCCTGTTCACCGACCCCGCGGAACGGGCCAGGGCCATCGGCGTGTTCAGCTTCACCGGCGCGGCGGGCGCGTCCCTCGGGCAGGTGCTCGGCGGCGTGCTCACCGACGCGCTGAGCTGGCACTGGATCTTCTTCATCAACCTGCCGATCGGCGCGGCCACGATCGCCCTGGCGGTCCGGCTGCTGCCGGGCGGGCGCGGGCCCGGCCTGCGGGCGGGCGCCGACGTGCTCGGCGCGGCGCTCGTCACCGCCGGCCTGGTGCTGGGCATCTACACCGTGGTCAAGGTCGAGGAGCACGCGTGGCTCTCCGCGCACACCCTCGGGCTGGGGCTGGTGTCGGTCGCGCTGCTGGCCGGGTTCGTCGTGCGGCAGTCCCGGGCGGCGACGCCGCTGATGCCGCTGCGCGTGCTGCGCTCCCGGAACGTGGTGGGCGCCAACCTGGTGCAGGCGTTGGCGCTGTCGGCCATGTTCGCGTTCCAGGTGGTCGTCGCGCTGTTCATGCAGCGGGTGCTGGGGTACGGCGCGCTGGCCACCGGCCTGGCCATGCTGCCCGCGGCGGTCGCCATCGGCGGCGTGTCGCTGTTCGCCTCGGCCCGGCTGAGCCGCCGGTTCGGGGCGCGGGCCGTGCTGCTGACCGGGCTGCTCATGCTGCTCGCCGCGATGCTGGTGCTGCGGGCCGTGCCGGTCGACGCCGACTACGTCACCGACCTGCTGCCGGTGATGCTGCTGATCGCCGGCGGCGGGCTGGTGCTGCCCGCGCTGGCCTCGCTCGGCATGGCCGACGCCGCGCCGGGTGAAGAGGGCCTGGTGTCCGGGCTGTTCAACACCACCCAGCAGATCGGCATGGCGACGGGCGTGGCCGTGCTGTCCACGCTGGCCGCCGCCCGCACCGGGGAGGTCCGCGCCGGGGGCGCCGCCGAACCCGTCGCCCTGACCGCCGGCTACCAGGTGGCGTTCACCACCTCCGCCGGCCTGCTGGCCGCCGGGTTCCTGGTGGCGCTCCTGGTGCTGCGCAAGCGCGCGGCCGTGTGAGCAGGGGCACCCGGCCGCGGCGGGTCGTGGCCGGGCGCCGGTCGATAGGATCGTTTCAGTTGCTAATCAATCGTCCGGTCACCGTCGACCCGGGACAGGTGACAGGAGTTCTCCGCATGGCCACGACCGTCGAGCCCACCGCGGTCCGCCGGGGCAGGGCGGTGGGCGCGCTCGCCCTGGGCGGGTTCGCCATCGGCACCACCGAGTTCGCCACCATGGGCCTGCTGCCGCAGATGGCGGACACGTTCGACCTGTCCATCCCCGCCGCCGGCCACGCCATCAGCCTCTACGCGCTGGGCGTGGTCGTCGGCGCGCCGCTCATCGCCGGGCTGGCCGCGAAGCTGCCGCGCAAGGGGCTGCTGATCGCGCTGACGATCGCCCTGGCCGTCGGCAACGGCCTGTCCGCGGTGGCCCCCAACGGGACGCTGCTGATGGTGTCCCGGTTCGTGGCGGGGCTGCCGCACGGCGCGTACTTCGGCATCGCCGCGGTCGTGGCCGCCGCGCTGGTGCCGCCGGAGCGCCGGGGCACCGCCGTGGCCCGGATCATGGTCGGGCTGACCGTGGCCAACCTGGTCGGCGTGCCCGTCGTGACCGCCGCGGGCCAGCGGATCGGCTGGCGCGTCGCCTACCTGGCGGTGGCGGTGGTCGCGCTGGCGACCGCGGCGGCGCTGGCCCGGTGGCTGCCGTGGGTGCCCGCGGCCCGGGACGCGGGCGTGGCGGCCGAACTGCGCGCGTTCCGCCGGCCGCAGGTGTGGTTCGCGCTGGTCACCGGCACGGTCGGGTTCGGCGGCATGTTCGCGGTCTACTCCTACATCTCACCGCTGACCACCGAGGTGGGCGGGCTGCCCGCCGGCGCGGTGCCGTGGGTGCTGGCGGTGTTCGGGCTGGGCATGACGCTCGGCGCGACGTTCGGCGGGCGGTTCGTGGACCGGTCCGTGATGGGCGCGGTGTTCGGCGGGCTGGTCGCGGTGACGGTCGTGCTGGTCGGGTTCGGGCTCACCGCCTCGTCCCCGGCGCTCGCGATCACCTGGGTGTTCCTGCTCGGGTTCACCTCGCAGGTGCTGGCCTCGGCGTTGCAGGTGCGGCTGATGGACGCCTCCCCCGACGCGCCGTCGCTGGCCTCGTCGTCGAACCACTCGGCGCTGAACATGGCCAACGGCGCGGGGGCGTGGCTGGGCGGCGTCGCCATCGCCGCGGGCTGGGGCTACACCTCGACCGCGTGGGTGGGCGTGGTCCTGAGCCTGGCCGGGCTGGCGGTGGCGGGGCTGTCCGTGGCCGTCGAACGCCGGTCCGAACGCACGGTTCACCGGTCCTGAACGTGCGACTCGCCGGTCCTGAACGCACGACACGGTGGGGCTGGGCGTACGACTCGCGCGGGTGGGTAACCCGGTCGTGGGCGTGTCGTCGGGGCTGGGGGTGCCGTGGAGGGCGTGGCCGAGGGGCCGTCGTTCAAGCAGGCGGTGGTCGAGGGGGTGCCGACGGCCCCGCTGTTCGTCGGCTTCATGTTGGCCGGGTACGGGCAGGTGTGGTGGGCGCTGGGGGCGGCGCTGCTCAGCCTGGGGTTGGTGGTGGCGCAGTGGCGGTGGCGGTGGGGCGAGCCGTCGGTGGGGCCGGAGGTGCGGCGCGCGCTGTGGCGCGGTGAAGGGGTCGGGGACCCCCGGCTGGCCGGGCCGCTGCTGGAGGTCGCCGACGCGGCGTTGGCGCGGCCGTACAAGGTGTGGCCGTACCGGGTGGTGTTCGCGGTGCCCGCCGTGATCGGTGTCGGCGCGCTCGTGCTGGGGTTCCCCGAGGAGGGCCGGCGCAGCCTGTCCACGGGGGTGTTCGCGATCTCGGTGTCCGTGCTGTGGCAGTTCGTGCTGCTGCCGCTGGCCGGGCGGCAGCGGAAGAGGACGGCCCGGTCCGCCGAACTCACCCGCCGGGACGCTCGGGTGACATGGGCACCACCAGGCCGCTCTCGTAGGCCACCACGACCGCCTGCGCCCGGCTCGACAGGCCCAGCTTGCCCATCGCCCGCTTGACGTGCGTCTTCACCGTCGCCTCGCTGAGCACCAGGCGCTGGGCGATCTGCCCGTTGGTCAGGCCGTTGCCGACCAGGCGCAGGACCTCGGTCTCCCGCGCGGTCAGCGCGTCCAGCGCCGGCACGTCCACCGCCGCGGTCCGGTGGTGCCGCGCGTAGGTCTCGATCAGCTGGTGGGTGATGTGCGGCGCGATGAGGATGTCGCCCGCGGCGACGGTGCGCACCGCGGAGAGGATGCGCTCCGGCGGCGTGTCCTTGACCAGGAAACCGGCCGCGCCCTCGCCCAGCGCCGTGTAGACGTACTCGGGCAGGTCGAACGTGGTCAGCACGACCACGCGCGGCGGGTCCCCGCCCGCGGCGGCCAGGATGCGCCTGGTCGCGGAGATGCCGTCCAGCACCGGCATCCGGATGTCCATCAGGACCACGTCGGGCGCGGTCGACGCGGCCAGCGCCACCGCCCGCTCGCCGTCCTCGGCCTCGCCGACCACCTCGAAGCCCGGCGCGGCGGTGAACAGGGCGACCAGGCCGGCGCGGATCAGCGCCTGGTCGTCGGCCACGAGCACGCGGATCGCCGTCACACCGCACCCACCGGCAGCCGCAGCACCACGCCGAACCCGCCGCCCGGCCGCGGTCCCGCGGTGAGCACCCCGCCGTACAGCTCGGCGCGCTCCCTCATGCCCCGGATGCCGTGCGAGGTCGCGGGCACGTCCGCCGGGCCGCCCGCGCCGTCGTCGGCGACCTCCAGGGCGAAGGTCCGCTCGCCGTAGTCCAGGTCGATGCGCGCGGTCGCCGGGCCCGCGTGCTTGAGCACGTTGGTCAGCGACTCCTGCGCCACCCGGTACGCGCACAGGTCCGGCCCCGGCGGCAGGTCCCGGACCTCGCCGCGGACCGACACCTCCACCTCCAGGCCCGCGCCGCGCGCCCGCTCCACCAGGTCGCCCAGGGCGGCCAGGCCCGGCTGCGGCGCGCGGTCACCGCCGCGGTCGACCCGCAGCACGTCGAGCAGGCGGCGCAGCTCGGTCAACGCCTCGCGGCTGGTCTCCCCCACGGTCTCGATCGCCTGCCGCGCCGTGGCCAGGTCGGTGTCCAGCACGTACCGCGCCAGGCCCGCCTGGAGGGAGATCACCGACATGTGGTGCGCGACGACGTCGTGCAGCTCCCGGGCGATGCGCACCCGCTCGTCCGCCGCCGCCCGCGCCGCCCGCTCGGCCAGCCGCTCGGCGCGCTCCGCCCAGCGCCGCGTGCCCTCGCCCAGCGCCCACGCCCCCAGCACCACCAGCACCGACTGCCCGATCTCCGACCACCCGGTCGACGGGGCGAGCCGCACGTAGGTGAACACCACGACGAGCGTCGCCGCCGCGGCCGTCAGCGCGGCCACGTGCCGGGGGCGCAGCGTGGCCACGGTGAACACGCCGATCAGCGCGCCGATGCCCGCGTTCGGGTAGGTGCCGTGGCCGACCCCGCCGTAAGCCAGCAGCGCGCACAGGACGACCGCCGTGACCGTCACCGGCGCGAGCTGGCGCAGGGCCACCGGCGCCACGGTCAGCGCGGCGAACGCGTGGGCGACCGGTCCCCCGCCGTAGCTGTCGACGGTGATCGCGGTCAGGCCGGTCAGCACCGCCGCCAGCAGCAGGTCCAGCCGGATCGCTCGGAGTTCGGCGCGCACCGCGCCAACCTAGCCGCGCCGCGTGCGCTCCGTCGCCAGCCCGGGGGCTGATCCGGCGCTACCCCCTCGGGGGTAGGCGAAGATGCCGTCCCGGGGCGACGACCGCGGCCGGCCGCGTCCCTAGTTTCGACCGCATGAAGCGATTGACGGCGGTACTCGTGATCGCGGCGCTCGGCGCCGCCACGGCCGGCACGGCGCACGCGCACCCCGGCTCCCGGACCCTCCAGCGGCACGCGGACGCGCTGCTCGCCCAGGGCGCGCCCGGCGTGCTGGTCGAGGTGGACACCCCGCGCGGGGAGGTCCGGGCGCGCAGCGGCCACGGGGACGTGGCGCGGCGGACGCCGGTGCCCTGGAACGCGAAGTTCCGCATCGGCAGCTACACCAAGACCTTCGTGGCGGCGACGGTGCTCCAGCTCGTCGGCGAGGGGCGGATGTCCCTGGAGGACTCGGTGGACCGCTGGCTGCCCGGCGTGGTGGCGGGCAACGGCAACGACGGGTCGCAAATCACGGTCCGGCAGCTGCTCCAGCACACCAGCGGCCTGCGCAACTACACCGGCCTGATGCCCGAGCTGGCCCTGGAGGAGGCGTTCCTGCGCAACCGGTTCAAGACCGTGACCCCCGAGGAGGTCGTCGCGCTCGCGGTCGCCGGGCCGCCCGACTTCCGGCCCGGCCAGGGCTGGAGCTACTCCAACACCGGCTACGCGCTGGCGGGCATGATCATCGAGCGGGTCACCGGCCGCACCTGGCAGCAGGAGGTGCGCGACCGCCTCGTCCGGCCGCTCGGCCTGCGCGACACGTCCCTGCCCGGCACGTCGCCGTTCGTCCCGCACCCGCACGCCACCGGGTACCAGCGGTTCCCGGAGAAGGGGATGGACGCGGACCCGAACGACCCGAGGTACGGCGAGGCGGTCGACGTGACCACCTACAACCCGTCGTGGGGCGGCGCGGCCGGCGACATGATCAGCACCACCGACGACGCCAACCGGTTCCTGCGGGCGCTGATGGGCGGCCGGGTGCTGCGGCCGGACCTGCTCGCCGAGATGACGCGGACCGTGCCCGCGACGCGGTTCGACCCGGCGTGGCCCGGCGTGCGCTACGGCCTGGGGCTGATGTGGGCGCCGAACGCGTGCGGCGGCCACTGGTTCCACGGCGGCGACATCCACGGCTTCATGACCCGCAACGGCGTCACCACCGACGGGTCGCGCAGCGTGGTGGTGTCGATCAACACCGACTCGATGGTGCCCGAGCCGGGCGCGCCCGCCCAAGGCGGCGACCCGACCTCCGAGCTGGTCGAGCACGCGCTCTGCGACCTCCGGTGAGGGGTGGGGGCGGCGTTCGCCACCAAGGGGTCGCCGCCCCCACCGGTGCCCGCCACCCGGCGTTCACCCGCCGGTCGCCGGGGCGGTCCACGATGCGCCGACCCCGATCGAGGTTGGAGGCCCGGTGGTCCGTCCCACACGCGTCGCCGTGGTGTTGTTGACCTGCGCGACGGCCATGCCGCTCCTGACGTCGCCCGCGTCGGCGACCGCGCACCAGCGGTTCCAGCGCGTCGACACCATGCCCGTCCACGCCAACAGCTCCGCCGGGCAGCACACGGCCGCGGAGATCGCGGCGGCCACCGCCGACGGCCGGACCGTGGTGTACACCGACTCGCCCGCCCGGCGGATCGGGTTCGCCGGCCTCGACCGCGCCGGCGCGCTGCGGCCCACCGGCGTGCTCGACGTCCCGGGCGAACCGACCTCGGTGGACGTCCGCGGGCGACTGGCGCTCGTCGCGGTGAACACCTCGGCGTCCCGCGCCGAGCCGTCCGGCGCGCTGCTCGTCGTCGACGTCGACCGCCGCGCCGTGGTGGCCCGGCACGACCTCGGCGGGCAGCCCGACTCGATCGACGTCGCCCCGGACGGCCGGTACGCCGCCGTGGCGATCGAGAACGAGCGCGACGAGGACGTGGCCGAGGGCGCGCTCCCCCAGGCGCCGGCCGGTTTCCTGGCCGTGGTGGAGCTGGAGGGCGCGCCCTCGGCCTGGCGGACGCGGCGCGTGGAGCTGACCGGGCTGGCCGAGGTCGCGCCGGGCGACCCGGAGCCGGAGTACGTGAGCGTCAACGGCCGCGGCCAGGCCGCCGTGACGCTGCAGGAGAACAACCACGTGGCGATCGTGGACCTGCGCTCCGCGCGGGTGGTGGACCACTTCTCCGCGGGCACGGTGACCGTCCGGGGCGTCGACACCGCCGACGACGGCCGGATCGACCCGACGGGCACGATCACCGCGGCGCGCGAGCCGGACGCCGTGGCGTGGCTGGACGACCGCACGCTGGCCACCGCCGACGAGGGCGACTACCTGGGTGGGTCGCGGACCTGGACGGTGTTCGACGCGGCGTCGGGCCGCGTGGTGTTCTCGTCGGGCGACGAGCTGCAGCGGATCGCGATCCGGCAGGGCCAGTACCCGGACGGCCGGTCGGACAACAAGGGCGTGGAGCCCGAGGGCCTGGCCGTGGCCGCGTTCGGGCGCACCCGGTACGCGTTCGTCGGCATGGAGCGGGCCAACCTGGTCGCCGTCTACGACGTGACCGACCCGCGCCGGCCCCGGTTCACCCAGGCCCTGCCGACGGGCGTCGGCCCGGAGGGGCTGCTGCCGATCCCGGCCACCGGCACGCTGGTGGTGTCGGCCGAGGAGGACGCGGCGGACGACGGCGTGCGGTCCTCGCTCACCTCGTACCGGCTGACCGGGACGCCGCTGCCGGTGTCCCTGGCGGGCAACCGGGGCACGCCGTCGATCGTGTCGGACGGCATCGGGTTCGGCGCGCTGTCGGGCCTCTCGGGCATCCCCGGCAACCCCCGCGACGTGGTCGCGGTGACCGACTCGGCCTACGCGCCGACGCGCGTGCTGACCGTGGACACCCTGGCCGCGCCCGCGCGCGTGCACCGCGAGCTGACCCTCACCCGGGGCGGCGAGCCGGTCGGGTACGACGCGGAGGGCATCGCGGCCCGCCGCGGCGGCGGGTACTGGCT
>NZ_JBHWIE010000060.1:0-33280 GCF_042732085.1 Actinosynnema sp. NPDC059797 | reverse complement strand
AGGCCGGTGAACACGGCCTCACCTGACCTCAGGGCCCGGTGCGGACGCGCACCGGGCCCTACCCATACCCCCAAGCGCGCGAGTCATGCGCTCCCCCCTCGCGAGTCATGCGCTCAGCCCCCGCGAACCCAACCCCCAAGACCGCGCATGTCCTCCACTCAGGCATCGCGTGTCGTCCAGCCGGACATCGCGTGTCGTCCGGTGAGGCATCGCGAGTCGCGCGGTCGGGCACGCCGAACCCACCACTTGGCCGCACCGGCGTGAGCGCACGGTCCCGTGCCGGCGCCGGCCGTGACCCGACCGGCCCAACCGCGACCCGGGCGGCCTACTCGTGGCGCGCCGCCGGCAGGTTCGCGGTGCCGGAGTGGAGGACACGCGATGCCCGACCGGAGGACACGCGGGGTCAGGGGTGGGGGGTGGGCAGGGCGGTGGGGAGGTAGTGGGCGGCGACCAGGCGGGGCCAGGCGGTGTGCGAGTCCGATGTGGACCAGCCCGGGGCCGGGCGGCGGAAGGCCAGGAGCCAGGTGCTGCCCTTCTTGCAGGGGGTGCCGTCCAGGGTGAGGCCGCCCAGGTCGGCGAGGGTGGAGACGATGTCCGGGATGACGCCGCCCTGGCTGGAGACGACCGGGGTGCCCGCGCCGTCGGCGATCTCCAGGAAGCGGACCAGGGCCGCCTCCCGGTCGGGCCAGTAGCCCTCCTCGGACAGGCGCGGCTCCAGGAGGACGGCCGTGCCGAGGTCGTCCGCCACGCCCTGGACGGTTTCCACGCAGCGCACGCGGGGCGCCGAGTGGACGCGCGAGGGCGCCCAGAGCGGCAGCAGCGAGCGCAGTCCCGCGGCCTGCCGCCACCCGGCCTGGCTGAGCGGGCGCAGGTCGTCGTCACCGGGCCAGTTGTCCCGCTTGCCGGCCTTGGCGTGCCGCACCAGCAGCACGTGGGCCAGGTCGGCCGGCGCGGACAGGAATGCCTTCAGCACGGCCCGGTCGGTGTCGTGGCTGACCAGGTCCGAGGCCTCCTCGAACGGCACCCACCGCAGCTCGTCCACCTCGTCGTTGGGCGAGAACGCCCCCGACGCGGCCCGCGCGCCGAAGTAGTCCACGACCTTCGGCCCGGCCGCCACCTCGTACGACACCCGGCACAGGTGCCGCCCCAGCACGGACCGGAACCCGGTCTCCTCCCACACCTCCCGCACCGCCGCGGCGGGCACGGTCTCGCCCGGGTCCAGCTTGCCCTTCGGCAACGACCAGTCGTCGTACCGCGGTCGGTGCACGACCGCCACGGAACCCTCGCGCCACAGCACGGCGCCGGCAGCCCTGATCAACGGTTCACCCCAGCGAGCGGTGGCGGCGGAGCAGTTCGGTCTGGTGGTCGCGCACCCGGCTGCCGTCCGCGGGCGACGCCTCCCACTCGCCGTCGGGCTGGAGCACCCAGCACCGCGTGGTGGGTTCCAGCGCCGACTCGAACATCGCGTCGAGCTGCCGGGTCAGCTTCGGGTCGGTCACCCGCACGCACACCTCGACCCGCCGGTCCAGGTTCCGGTGCATCATGTCGGCGCTGCCGATCCAGTGCTCGCTCGCGCCGGCGAAGTGGAACACCCGCGAGTGCTCCAGGAACCGCCCGAGGATCGAGCGCACGTGGATGTTCTCCGACAGCCCCTTGATGCCGGGCTTCAGCGCGCACACCCCGCGCACCACCACCTCCACCGGCACGCCCGCCTGCGACGCCCGGTACAGCGAGTCGATGACCTCCTCGTCCACGAGCGAGTTCACCTTGATGCGCACGCCCGCGGGCTGCCCGGCCCGCGCCAGCTCGATCTCGTGCCCGATGCGCTCCACGATGCCCCGCCGGACGCCGTACGGCGCCACCAGCAGGCTGCGGTAGTGGTCCTGCCGGGCGTACCCGGTGAGCACGTTGAACAGGTCGGTCAGGTCCGCGCCGATGGTCGGCTCGGCGGTCAGCAGGCCGATGTCCTCGTACAGCCGGGCGGTCTTCGGGTTGTAGTTGCCGGTGCCGATGTGGCAGTACCGCTGGATCCGCGAGCCCTCCTGGCGCACCACCAGCGACGTCTTGCAGTGCGTCTTCAGCCCCATCAGGCCGTAGACGACGTGCACGCCGGCCTTCTCCAGCGCCCGCGCCCACTTGATGTTGGCCTGCTCGTCGAACCGCGCCTTGATCTCCACCAGCGCCACGACCTGCTTGCCCGCCTCGGCCGCGTCGATCAGCGCGTCCACTATCGGGGAGTCGCCCGAGGTGCGGTACAGGGTCTGCTTGATGGCCAGCACGCGCGGGTCGGCCGCCGCCTGCTCGATGAACCGCTGCACGGACGTGGAGAACGAGTCGTACGGGTGGTGCACCAGCACGTCGCCCTCGCGCAAGGTGGCGAAGATGCTCTTGGGCGTCTCCCGCTCGCCGAACGCCGAGTGCGTCGCGGGCACGAACGGCGCGTCCTTGAGCTGCTTGCGGTCGACGCTGTAGAGCTGCCACAGGCACGACAGGTCGAGCAGGCCGGGCACCTGCACGACGTCGGCCGGGTCGACCTCCATCTCGCGCAGCAGGCGCTCCAGCATGTGCTCGGTCATGTCGCCGGCGACCTCCAGCCGCACCGGCGGCCCGAACCGGCGGCGGGCCAGCTCGCGCTCCAGCGCCTGGAGCAGGTCCTCGTCCTGGTCCTCCTCGACCTCCAGGTCGGCGTTGCGGGTCACCCGGAAGGCGTGGCACTCGACCACCTGCATGCCCGCGAACAGCTCGCCCAGGTGGGCGGCGATCAGCTCCTCCAGCGGCAGGAACGTCGCGGTCGGGCTGGTGCGGTCGTTCTCCACGCGGACCAGCCGCGGCACGTTGTCCGGCACCTTGATGCGGGCGAACCGCTCCGCGCCGCCCTCCGGGTCCCGCACGGTCACCGCGAGGTTAAGCGACAGGCCGGAGATGTAGGGGAACGGGTGCGCGGCGTCCACGGCGAGGGGTGTGAGCACCGGGAACACCTGGTCGGTGAAGTAGTTCGACAGGCGCAGCTTCTCGAAGTCGGTCAGCTGCGCCCAGTTCACGATGCTGATGCCGTGCTTCTCCAGCTCCGGCTGCACGTGGTCGAGGAACGCCCTGGCGTGCTGCTCGACCAGCTCCTGGGTGCGCTTGGAGATGCTGGACAGCTGCTCGCGGGGGGTGAGCCCGTCCGCGCTGCGCACCGACAGCCCGGTCTCGTCGCGGCGCTTCAGGCCCGCGACCCGCACCATGTAGAACTCGTCGAGGTTCGACGCGAAGATGGCCAGGAACTTGGCCCGCTCCAGCAGCGGCTGGGAGGCGTCCTCGGCCAGCGCCAGCACCCGGGCGTTGAAGTCCAACCAGGACAGTTCGCGGTTGAAGTACCGGTCGTCGGGCAGGTCGACCTGGGTCTCGGTGGCGGTGACGGCGGGCGGTGAGCTGGGGAACGGCCGTGCGGGCGTCTCGGCGGGCGGAGGGGTCGTCGTCCGCCCCGGGCTGCGGCGGGTGGCCGGGCGGGGACGGCGGCGCGCGCTGCTCGCCGACGGGGTGGTGGCGCGGGGTGTTCGGGCGCGCCGCCGCGGCGCCGGCTGGTCGGGGGTGTTCTCGGTGCTCACGAACGCATTGTTCCCCAGAAAGCCGACGTCCGCGCTGATCGAGGCGGTCCGGGAGGTGAACTCCCCGTCACACCGGCCGCAGCAGCGCCCGCACCCCGCCGGCCTCGTCGCGGTCGAGGGTCACGCGCTGGCCGGGCCGCAGGGAGCGCCAACCGCCGGCGGCGACCGCGGCGGCGGGCACGTCGACGAGCACGCCGTCGTCCCGGAGGACGGTGGCTGCGCCATCCGGGTGGTGCGCGCTGACGGTCGCTTGCTCGGGCACGGGACAACGCTAGCCGATCGGAGGCCCCGTTCTCGGCGGCGTTCCCGTCGGTGTTCTGGTCGGCGTTCTTGTCGGTGCGAGCCGGCAGACTGAAAGCAGGGGTTCCCTTGGAGGGGACGCCTGCTGCGGCGATCCCACCGGTGATTCGTGGCGGGCGGGTCTTGCGCGGGGACGGCCACGCGCCGGCCAAGACCGCGCCGGCCGGGTCTCACTGGGGCCGGTCTCCCACCGGGAAGGTCAGTGCTGGCCGGATCCCGTGCTGGCCGGATCCTGCCTCGGCTGGGTCTCGTGTCGGCTGGGTCTCGCGACGGCCGGGTCAGGCGATCTCGGCGCTGTCCTCGCGGTAGATCCTCGCCGCGCTGATGCGCCCGCCGCGCAGCCGGTGGAACCCGGCGATCGGGTAGGACCGCTCCCATCGATGCCGGGTCGAGTTCGTCCACCACCGCAGTCTGCGCCACGCGCCGCCGTCCGCGCGATCCGTTCGACTGCCGCTAGCGTGGCGTGATGGCGACAGGACCCGTGTTGAGGTGGGCCGAGCGCGCGGTGGCGCCCGGCGCGGAGGTGGTCGACGTCCGGGACCTGCGGGTCGGCGGTCCGTGGTTGGTCCGCTTCGAGAACCCCGCGGGCGCCGCCGTCCTGCGCCTGGCCGAGCCCGGGAACCGCGGCGGGTGCGAGCGGCTCGCGACCGAGGTCGCCGCCCTGGACCTGGCGGGTCGCCACGACCTGCCGACGCCGCGGCTGATCGCCGCCGACCTCGACGGCGCGGCGTTCGGCCGCCTCGCGGTGCTGACCACGGTGCTGCCCGGCAGCAGCCGGATCCCGAGGCGCCCGTCGGCGGACCGGATGCGGGCGCTGGGCCGCGCGGCCGCCGCCCTGCACGCCGTGGAAGCCGCTCCCGGACCGGGCCTGCCGTTGCGCCGGTGGTCCGTCGACGGGGCGGACTCGGGGTTCACCGCGGCCCGGCACGGCTCCTCGCCGCTGCTCACCGAGGCGCGGGAGCGCGTCGACGCCCTGCCGGCGCCCACCGGTCGGACCGTGTTCGTGCACGCCGACCTCTGGCAGGGCAACACCCTGTGGGTCGGCGACTCGTTCGCGGGTTTCGTCGACTGGGAGTACGGCGGGGTCGGCGCGGCCGGCGTGGACCTCGGGAACCTGCGCTGCGACGCGTCCCTGCTCGCGGGACCGGCGGCGGCCGAGCAGGTGCTCGGCGGGTGGGAGGAGGTGGCCGGTCCCGCCGACGACCTCGCGCGCTGGGACGCCGTCGCCGCCTTGAGCACGCCGGTGGACGTGGCGACGTGGCTCCCGGCGATCCACCAGCAGGGCCGCGCCGACCTGACCGCCGAGGTGGTCACCGGTCGCCGTGACGCCTTCCTGCGCGGCGCGCTCGACCGGCTCCCCTAGCAGACGGGGCTCAGGACCGCCGCCGTGCGCGGGCCGACGCCGAGGGTTCCCGCCAGGTCCAGGTCCTCCGCCGTGTCCACGTCGTGCCGCAGCGACGGCCACGGGCCCACCAGCGCGGTCGCGCCGGACGCCGCGTGCGCCGCCGCCGAGCCGACGCCGAACGCGGGTTCCAGCGGCCCTCCCGGTTCCGACAGCAGCAGCGTCGTCCCGGTGCCCTGCCGGTCCGGGCAGAACGACCGCCCGCGCGCCGACGCCACCGCGAGGGCCAGCTCCGCGGTCCGCAACGCGGGCAGGTCGGCCTGGAGCGCGCCCACCACCGACGCCGGGTCGCGCTCGCGCAGCACGGCGGCGCCGAACCGCAACGCCTCGTTGAGGCCCTCGGGCCCCTCCGCGGACTCGACGCCCAGCGCCCGCAACTCCAGCACCACCGCCGGGTCCGACGTGACGGCCAGCACACGCCTCGCGACGGGCAGTGCCGCCGCGATCGTGTCCAGCGCGAACGCCAAGGCCAGCGCCGGCCGGTCCAAGCGCGCCCCCACCAGCCGCGACTTGGCCCGGTCCAGGGTCTTGACCGGCACCACCAGGTCCACTTCGGCTCCCACCCCGCCATACTCCCCGATGCCGGCTGGACCTGGCCGGGGGCTCGGGGGAAGACTCCGGGTCCACGACTTCAGCAGGGAGTGCACGTGGCCAAGGAGAAGGGCGGCTTCTGGGTCGGGCTCGCGGCGGTGGCCTTCTACCCCTCCACCGCGTTGATGACGCGGCGGCGCATCGAGGGCGGGGAGAGGGTCCCGAGGACGGGTGGGGCGCTCGTGGTGATGAACCACGTCTCCCACCTCGACCCGGTCTACGACGCGGTCTTCGTCCACAAGCAGGGCCGGGTGCCGCACTTCCTGGCCAAGCACGGCCTGTGGAACGTGCCGGTGCTCGGCTCGGTGCTGAGGGGCGCCCGGCAGATCCCCGTCTACCGCGGCACCGCCGACGCCCAGCAGAGCCTGCGCGCCGCCCACGAAGCCCTGGAGCAGGGCATGCTCGTGATCATCTACCCGGAGGGCACCATCACCAGGGACCCCGACGGCTGGCCGATGGCCTCCCGGACCGGGGTGGCGAGGCTCGCGCTGGAGCACGACGTCCCGGTGGTGCCGGCGGCCCGCTGGGGCACCCGCGACCTCTACGACCACTACCGGAAGAAGTTCCGCCCGTTCCCGCGCAAGACCGTGGTGACGAAGGTCGGCGAGCCGGTGGACCTGTCCGCGTACCGGGGGCGGCCGCAGAGCCTCGGCCTGCTGCGCGAGGTGACCGACCTGCTGATGGGCGAGGTGAAGGACCTGCTCGCGGACATCCGCCAGGAGCAGGCGCCCGACGGCTTCTACACGAAGAAGGCCTGACGTGGAACGGGTCGCGGTGCTGGGCGCCGGTTCGTGGGGCACCGCCTTCGCCAAGGTGCTCGCCGACGCCGGCACCGACGTGGTGCTGTGGGCGCGGCGGCCCGAGGTCGCCGACGCCATCGCCCAGGACCGGGTGAACGCCGACTACCTGCCGGGCGTCGCGCTGCCGGACAACCTGTCCGCCACCTCCGACGCGGCCAAGGCGCTGGACGGGGCGGAGGCCGTGGTGCTGGCCGTGCCGAGCCAGACGCTGCGCGCCAACCTCACCGGCTGGCGCGACCTGCTGCCGGCGGACGCCACGCTGGTCAGCCTGGCCAAGGGCGTGGAGCTGGGCACGCTCAAGCGGATGAGCGAGGTGGTCCGCGAGGTCGCCGGCGTGCCGGAGGACCGGGTCGCGGTGGTGTCGGGGCCGAACCTGGCCAGGGAGATCGCCGCCGAGCAGCCGACCGCCACGGTCATCGCGTGCACCGACCACGACCGCGCGGTCGCCCTCCAGCACGCCTGTTCGAACTCCTACTTCCGGCCTTACACGAACGTGGACGTGGTCGGCTGCGAGCTGGGCGGCGCGTGCAAGAACGTGATCGCGCTGGCCTGCGGGATGGCCGCGGGCATGGGCTTCGGCGACAACACGATGGCCTCGCTCATCACCCGGGGCCTGGCCGAGACCGCCCGGCTCGGCGAGGCGCTGGGCGCGGACCCGCTGACCCTCGCCGGGCTGGCGGGGCTGGGCGACCTGGTGGCCACGTGCGCCTCGCCCCTGTCGCGCAACCGGTCGTTCGGGGAGAGGCTGGGACGCGGCGACTCCCTCGCGCAGGCGCAGGAGGCCGCGCACGGGCAGGTCGCCGAGGGCGTCAAGTCGTGCTCGTCGATCCGGGAGCTGGCGGCGCGGCTGGACGTGGACATGCCGATCACGGAAGGCGTGCACCAGGTGTGCCACGAGGGCATGGACCCGCGCGTGCTGACGGCGGCGTTGCTCGGGCGGGAGCGGAAGGCGGAACGGCAGTGAGCGGGAACGAGGGCGTTGTGGCGAACGGCACACCGGCGACCGGCTGGGGCGACGGCACGCGGGTCGTGCACTCCGCGCCCGGCGCGCCCGGCCAACCGTTCCTGGCGGGCCCGGTGTTCGCCTCGGCCTACCACCTGGGCGGCGAGGACACCTACGGCCGCGTGCACAACCCGACGTGGCGGGCGTTGGAGGCGGTGCTGGGCGAGCTGGACGGCGGCACGGCCGTGCTGTTCCCGTCCGGCATGGCCGCGATCTCGACGCTGCTGCGCGTCGTGCTCGAACCCGGTGACACCGTCGTCGTGCCGGGCGACGGCTACTACCTGACCCGCACCCTGGTCGCCGAGATGCCGGTGACGGTGGTCGAGGCGCCCACGGCGGGCCCCTACCCCTCGTTCGACGGGGTCAGGCTGGTGCTGCTGGAGTCGCCGTCCAACCCGGGCCTGGACGTCTGCGACATCGAGGCGCTGGCGGAGGCGGCCCACGCGGCGGGCGCGCTGGTGGCGGTGGACAACACGACCGCGACGCCGCTCGGGCAGCAGCCGCTGCGGCTGGGCGCGGACGTCGTGGTCAGCAGCGACACCAAGGCGGTCGCCGGGCACAGCGACGTGCTGCTCGGCCACGTCTCCGCGGCGGACCCGGACCTGGCCGAGCGGGTGCGGTCGGCGCGCACCACCGGCGGCGCGATCCCGGGCCCGTTCGAGGCGTGGCTGGCGCACCGCGGCCTGGGCACCCTCGACCTGCGCCTGACCCGCCAGGCGGAGAACGCCGCCGCGCTCCACGCGGCGCTCAAGGGGCACCCGGCGGTCACCGGCCTGCGCTGGCCGGGTTCGCCGGAGGACCCGGCGCACGAGGTGGCGGCCCGCCAGATGCGGCGGTTCGGCGGGGTGCTCACCTTCGAGCTGGCCGACGCCGCTGCGGTCGAGGCGTTCCTCAAGCGGTCGCGGCTGGTCTACGCGAGCACCAGCTTCGGCGGCCTGCACACGACCCTGGACCGGCGGGCCCAGTGGGGCGACCCGGTGCCGGAGGGCCTGGTGCGGGTGTCCGCGGGCTGCGAGGACACCGCGGACCTGGTGGCGGACTTCCTCGACGCCCTCGGGTCCCCCTGAGGGGTCCATTTCGTGGGATGAGCTTGCCGGGGGTCGGGGGTGCTGCCACCCTCGACCCCATGTCCTTCCGCGCCATGACCGCCGGGCGGGGTCACATCGACCTCCGCCTGGTCGCCAGCGCGCTCTGTCTCCCTCGGTGATCGCCTCGCGCCCGACGAGCCGTTGACGCTCGCACGCCCCCGAGTCACCGAGAAGGAACCATGTTCGCCGTTCCGGAGAACACGATCGCCCTGCCCCAGTCGCACGGCGCGCTGCACCCCGTGCGGATCGCGCTGGACATCGCGGCACGGCGCGAGCGCTGGGCCCACCTGCTCCGCTACGACCCCGACTCCCGCTTCGCCGCCCTGGTGGAGCGCACGGCCTCCCAAGAGGTGTGGTTGATGAGCTGGCTGCCCGGCCAGCACACCGACCTGCACGACCACGGCCACACGACCGGCGCGTTCACGCTGGTCAGCGGCACGCTGACGGAGGTCGTCGCGACCGGGAACCGCCAGGTGCTGCACCACCTGGCGGCCGGCCAGTCGCGCGTGTTCGGCCCCGACTACGTGCACCAGGTCCGCAACGACGGCGTCGACCCCGCCGTCACGATCCACGTCTACCGCGACGGCGGGCGCACCATGCGCCCGTACCGGTACGACCCGGTCGCGGGCGCTACCCGAGAGGACCCCCTGCGGCGGACCGACTGCGCGTGACCACGTGCGGCGGGACGTCCCAGCCGCCGACCAGCGTCGGGTCCGGCTCGGGCTCGCCCCACACCGCGCGCACCGGCAGCACGCCCGCCCACCGGTCGTTCGCGGCCACGTCGTCCTCGTGGTCGCCGGGCGGGCCGCTGCGGACCTTCACCGACGCCTCGGTGAGGTCGAGCGCCAGCACCGACGTCGCGGCCAGTTCCTTGGGCGTGGGCTGCCGGGCGTAGTCCCACGAGCCGGGCGCGAGGTGCTCGGTGAGCACGCGCAGGCCGTGCAGCTTGGCCCCCGGCTCGGTGACGGGCACGGCGGTGCCGTGGACGACCGCCGAGCGGTAGTTCATGGAGTGGCCGAACATGGAACGCGCGTAGACCACGCCGTCGAGCACGGTCACGGCGACGCACACCGGGACGCCGGCCACGGCTTCGCGCAGGCTGCGCGCGCCGGTCGAGCCGTGCAGGTAGAGGGTGTCGCCGTCGCGGCCGTAGCCGGTCGGCAGCACCAGCGGCGCACCGTCGACGACCACCGCGAGGTGGCAGACGAGCGCGGCGTCCAGGACGGAGTGCAGGGCGGTGCGCTCGGTCACGGCGCGCTTGTGTCCGCGCTTGACCGTGCTGCGGGGCGTGGGCGACAGCGTCATGCGACCAGCCTCTCCGGTAAAGTGGCCCCTCACAAGAGCCAATTCCTGGCTATTTGAGGAGGCCACCTTGGCGGAGACGGCACTGGCCGTGGCGCTGGACCGCGATTCGGCCGAGCCGCTGGCCGTGCAGCTGGCCGACGCGCTCCGCGAGGCGGCGGCGGACGGCAGGCTGCGCAGCGGCGACCGGCTGCCCTCGACCCGGGCGCTGGCCGAGCGGCTGGGCGTGAGCCGGACGGTGACCGCGGCGGCGTACGAGCAACTGCACGCCGAGGGCTGGATCGCGGGCAGGCACGGCTCGGGCACCTACGTGACGACCACCCCGCCCGGCGCCCTGCGGGCCCGCGCCCGCCGCGCCGCCACCGCGCCCGCGCCCGCCGACGTGGTCGACCTGGCGCCGGGCGCGCCGTGGGCCGAGGGCCTGGACCGCGCGGCGTGGCGGCGGGCCTGGCGGGCGGCGGCGGACGTGCCGCCGCTGTTCCGCCCGTCCCGCGCGGGCCTGCCCGAGTACCGCGCCGTCGTCGCCGAGCACCTGCTGCGGCACCGGGGCCTGGCCGTGCGCGGCGGGCTGCGGGAGGAGTCGGTGCTCGCGACCGGCGGCACGACCGCGGCGCTGGTGGAGCTGGCCGCCGCCGTGCTGCGGCCGGGCGACGTGGTGGCCGTGGAGGAACCCGGGTACCAGCGGGCGGTGTGGGCGCTGCGCTCGGCGGGCGTGCGCGTGGTGCAGGCGCCGGTCGACGCCGAGGGCCTGCTCGTGGAGGGCGTGCCCGCCGGCGTCCGGGGCGTCTACTGCTCGCCCGCGCACCAGTACCCGATGGGCGGGCGCATGTCGGCCGCGCGCCGGGTCGCCCTGGTGGAGCGGGCGCGCGCCGAGGGCTGGCTGGTCGTCGAGGACGACTACGACGGCGAGCTGCGCTACGACGTGGCGCCCCTGCCGCTGCTGGCGGCCCTCGCGCCGGACGTGGTCGTGCACCTGGGCACCACCAGCAAGATCCTCACCCCGACGCTGGGCGCGGGCTGGATGGTCGCGCCGGACCAGGTCGCGGCCGAGGTGACCGAGCACCGCGACCGCACCGGCACCAGCCCGTCGGCGGCGGGCCAGCGGGTGCTGGTCGAACTGGCCCGCAACGGCGACCTGGGCCGCCACCTGCGCAGGCTGCGCCGCGAGCTGTCCGAGCGCCGCGCCCTGCTCTCGGCGGCCTTCGCCGACGCGGGCGTCCCGGTGCTGGGCGACGACGCGGGCGCGCACATCGTGGTGCCCCTGCCCACGGCCCAGGCCGAGCGCGACGTGCTCTCGGCGGCCTGGGCGAAGGGGCTGCGCCTGGACGGCCTGGGCCGCCACCACGCGGGCCGGCCCAGGGTGCACGGCGCGGCCATCGGCTACAGCGCCTGCTCGCGCGACCAGCTCGTCGCCGCCGTGCCCGAGCTGATCCGCCTGCTGCGCGAGGCCCTGGCCTGACGGGGTGGCGGGGTCGGCCCCCGGCCCCGCCCCGAGCAGCCCCGTCACGGTGTTACGCCATCCGGGTAGGGTCCGAGCCATGACACAGCGCAAGACCAAGGTCGCCGTGGTGTTCGGCGGGCGCAGCAGCGAGCACAAGGTCTCCTGCCTGTCCGCCGGCAGCGTCCTCCCGCACCTCGACCGGGAGCGGTTCGAGGTGGTGCCCGTGGGCATCACCGAAGCAGGCGCGTGGGTGGTCGGCGCCGACGACACGAAGGCGCTGGAGGTGCGCGACCGGCAGCTCCCGTCGGTCAACTCGCTGGTCCCGGTCTCGGGCGGCCAGCTGGTGCCCGCCGAGCCGGGCGCGGTGCTGTCCGACGTGGACGTCGTCTTCCCGCTGCTGCACGGCGCGTGGGGCGAGGACGGCACGGTGCAGGGCCTGCTGGAGCTGGCCGACATCCCCTACGTCGGACCGGGCGTGCTCGCCAGCGCCGCCGCCATGGACAAGGAGTTCACCAAGCGCCTGCTGGGCGGCGCGGGACTGCCGGTCGGCCGGTACGCCGTGCTGCGGCGCGACCAGGACACCCTGACCGCGGCCGACCGCGAGCGCCTCGGGCTGCCGGTGTTCGTCAAGCCCGCCCGCGCCGGCTCCTCGGTGGGCATCTCCAAGGTCGTCTCCTGGGACCACCTGGACAGCGCCATCGCCCTGGCCCGCAAGACCGACCCCAAGGTGATCGTCGAGGCCGCGGTCTCCGGTCGCGAGGTCGAGTGCGGCGTGCTGGAGTTCCCCGACGGCCGCGTGGAGGCGTCGGTGCCCGCCGAGCTGCGCGTGGTCGGCGGCGCGGTCGACTGGTACGACTTCGACGCCAAGTACCTCGACGACGTGTGCGAGTTCGACGTGCCCGCGAAGCTGCCCGACGCGGTCGCGGCGGAGCTGCGCGAGATGGCCGTCACCGCGTTCCGCTCGCTGGACTGCCAGGGACTGGCCCGGGTGGACTTCTTCGTCACCGAGGACGAGCGGCCGGTCGTCAACGAGGTCAACACCATGCCGGGCTTCACGCCGATCTCGATGTACCCGCGGATGTGGGCGGAGACCGGCGTGGACTACCCGACCCTGCTGACCACGCTCGTGGAGACGGCGATCGCCCGCGGCACCGGCCTGCGGTAGGTCAGCCCCGCGTGTCCACGGGGCTCTTCGCCAGGGTGTCCCGGACGGTCGCCGAGATGTCCTGGAGGGGCCCCGTGCCCGCGTCGGACGGCACGGTCAGCGCCACGTACACGGGCCGGTCCACCACGTACCAGGTGGACGAGCCCGCGTCCGACAGCACCAGCCACTCCACGTCGGAGACGTTGCGCAGCTCGGAGGTCGGCGTGAGGTCGCGGGGCCGCTCCAGCCCGCAGCGCAGCACCACCGGCTCGTGCGCGGCGTCGCCCCACGCGAGGGCGCCCTCGGGCGCGGGGGAGGCCAGCTCGCGGCGCGGCAGCGCGACGCCGTTGGAGACCAGCTCCGCGGGCAGCGCGCCCAGCAGCGCCCGGCACCCCTCGGACCCGGCCCCGGGCGCGGGCACGGGCACCAGCGCGACGGGACCGGACCGGTCCGCCGACGGCGCGGCGGCGGGGGCGCCCTCGTCCACGGTGCGGGAGAAGAGGCCCACGCCCGCGACCCCGAGCACGAGCAGCGCCGCCAGGCCGCCCGCCACGGCGAGCAGCGGGCGCGGCAGCGGCGGAGGGGGCGGCGGTGCGGGTTCCGTTTCCTGTGCCACGCCGCTATGACAGCACGGGGTCAGAGGTGGACCACCGGGCAGGTCAGCGTTCGGGTGATGCCCTCGACGTTCTGGATGCGGGCGACCACGAGCTGCCCCAACTGGTCGACGGTCTCGGCCTCCGCGCGGACGATCACGTCGTAGGGGCCGGTGACGTCCTCCGCCTGGGCCACACCCGGGATGCCCGAGATCTCCGCCGCGACGGCGGCTGCCTTCCCGACCTCGGTCTGGATGAGGATGTATGCGTGGACCACGGCGTGCCCCTTCGTCGCGACAGGTTGGGTCGGGGTAGGAACGTGCACAGCAACGTACCCCAGTTGGGGTTCCGAATGCTCAGAACGGGAGGCAATCGTGCGCCCGGAGCCGCCGCACAGCGCGGACACGGTCGCTGAAGTGGGTGAGTTCGGTCTCATCCGCCGCGTGACGGCAGGTCGGACGCAGCCGCCCACCACCCTGCTCGGGCCGGGTGACGACGCGGCCGTGGTGGCCGCGCCGGACGGCCGCGTGGTGGTGTCCACCGACGTGCTCGTCGAAGGTGTCCACTTCAGACTCGACTGGTCCTCTCCCGAGCAGGTCGGCCGCAAGGCGGCGGCCGTGAACCTGGCCGACGTGGCGGCCATGGGAGCCATGCCGACGGCCCTCACGATCGGCCTCGCCTGCCCCGCCGACACCCCCTCGGCGGTGGTCGAGGGGATCACCGCCGGGCTGTGGCAGGAGGCGGTGGTCGCGGGCGCGGGCGTGGTGGGCGGCGACATGGTGTCCTCCGCGACACTGGTGATCTCCGTTACGGCGATGGGCGACATGGGCGGCCTGGAGCCGGTGACGCGGTCCGGCGCCCAGGTCGGCGACGTGGTCGCGGTGTGCGGGAGGCTGGGCTGGGCGGCGGGCGGGCTGGCGGTGCTCCAGCGCGGGTTCCGGTCGCCGGTCGCGGTGGTCGGCGCCCAGCGGAACCCCGAACCCCCGTACGCGGCCGGGCCGCAGGCCGCCGCGGCGGGCGCGACCGCGATGATCGACGTGTCGGACGGGCTGCTGGCCGACCTCGGGCACGTCGCGGACGAGTCCGGCATCGGCATCGACATCCGCACCGAGCTGCTGGAGGTGCACCCCCGGCTGATCGACGTGGCCGCGGCGCTCGGCGCGGACGCCCGGCACTGGGTGCTGACCGGCGGCGAGGACCACGCGCTGGCGGCGACGTTCCCCGAGCCCGCCGCCGTGCCCGAGGGGTGGACCACGATCGGCACCGTCCGGCACGGCAGCGGGGTGACCGTGGACGGCCGCGCGTACGAGAAACCCCCTGGCTGGGAGCACTGGCGCTAGGTAACCTGACCGATGTGGAACTATGCACGCTCGCGTATGACCATCCAGACGCGGTCAAGTTGATCGCCGATCTCCAACAGGTCTACGTGACCCGCTACGGCGACGGCGACGTGACCCCGGTCGCGCCGGAGCAGTTCGCCGCGCCGCTGGGCCACTTCCTGGTCGGTTACCTCGACGGCGAGCCGGTGGCCTGCGGCGGGTGGCGCGCGCACGACGAGGAGATGGACTCGCTGCGCCCCGGCGACGCCGAGCTGAAGCGCATGTACGTGGTGGAGGCCGTGCGCGGGCGCGGCCTGGCGCGGCTCGTGCTGGCCGCCCTGGAGGACGCGGCGCGGGCGGTCGGGCGCAGGCGCATGGTGCTGGAGACCGGCACCCGGCAGCCCGAGGCGATCGGGCTCTACACCCGCAGCGGCTACACCCGGATCGACAACTTCGGCGTCTACCGCGATCATCCCGACAGCCTCTGCTTCGCCAAGGAACTGTAGAGAAGGGCTGGAACACCAGGTGGCGATCTACGCCCTGGGCGACGTGGAACCGGACATCCACCCGGACGCCTACGTGCACCCCGACGCGACCGTGATCGGCGACGTCCGGATCGGTCCGCAAGCCTCCGTGTGGCCGCGAGCCGTGCTGCGCGGCGACTACGGGCGCGTCGAGGTCGGCGCGCGCACCTCGGTCCAGGACGGCACGGTCGTGCACTGCACCGAGTTCCACCCGGCGCTGATCGGCGCGGAGTGCGTCATCGGCCACAACGTGCACGTCGAGGGCGCCACCATCGCCGACGGCTGCCTGATCGCCTCCGGGTCGGTGGTGCTCAACGGCTCCGTGGTGGGGGAGGGCGCGATCGTCGGCGCGGGCGCGGTGGTGTCGTTCGACGGGCGGATCCCGGCGCGGTCCATGGCGCTCGGCGTGCCGGCGCGCGTGCGCGAGGGCCACGTGGTGCCCGAGAACGCATGGAAATTCATCGTGGACAAATACGTGGAGAACATTTCCCGGTACCGCGCGGACCTGCGCCGCCTGGGCTGAGATAAGGTCCCGCCGTGGCACGTCCTCTTGAGGAAATCGTGGAATCCGGCTGGGCCGCGGCACTCGCGCCCGTCGCCGACCAAATCGCGAAGATGGGCGAGTTCCTGCGGTCCGAGGTGGCCGCCGGGCGCACCTACCTGCCCGCGGGGGAGAACGTGCTGCGGGCGTTCCAGCAGCCGTTCCACTCGGTGAGGGTGCTCATCGTCGGCCAGGACCCGTACCCGACCCCCGGGCACGCCGTCGGCCTGAGCTTCTCCGTGTCGCCCGAGACGCGGCCCATCCCGAAGAGCCTGGTCAACATCTACCAGGAGTACATGACCGACCTGGGGCACCCGAAGCCGTCCAACGGCGACCTGACGCCGTGGACCGAGCAGGGCGTGCTGCTGCTCAACAGGGCGCTGACCGTGCAGCCGGGCAAGTCGAACTCCCACCGCAACAAGGGCTGGGAGCCGATCACCGAGCAGGCCATCAAGGCCCTCGCCGCGCGCGACACCCCGCTGGTGGCGATCCTGTGGGGCAGCCAGGCGCGGGCGCTCAAGCCGCTGCTGGCGCCGTTCCCGTGCGTCGAGTCGGTGCACCCGAGCCCGCTGTCGGCGGCCGGCGGCTTCTTCGGCTCGCGGCCGTTCAGCAAGGTCAACGAGCTGCTGGTGGCCCAGGGCGCCGACCCGGTCGACTGGAAGCTCCCCTGACCCGCGGGCGTTGACCCGGTCCTCTTTCGAGTGATTCGCGCTTGACGCGTCGCGACCGGGCAACCCCATGCTCGTCCACCCGGACACCGCAAGTCGTCCACCCCGGAGTCCCGGGCTCGCCCACCAGGGCCCGGCGGGTCCGTCCTCTGGCACCCCGTACCCGCCGCCCGGCAGGCCCGGGGTGGACGACGAGGGGCCGGCCACCTCGTTCCCGGGGTGACCGGCCCCTTCTACCGCTCCGGCCGAGCCGGAACGCCCTTCGACGAGCGCCCCGGGACGACGAAGGGCCGGTCACCCCGTCCGAGGTGACCGGCCCTTCGCCAACGCGTGGGGACGCGGCCTCAGCCGCGCACCACCTTGCCCGCCTTCAGGCACGAGGTGCACACGTTCAGACGCTGCCGCTGCGAGGGCGAGACCTTCGCGCGGACGGTCTGGATGTTCGGGTTCCACCGACGGTTGGTGCGCCGGTGGGAGTGCGAGACCGACTTGCCGAAGCCCGGCCCCTTGCCACAGACGTCGCACACGGCAGCCACGTCAGCCACTCCTTAGGTTTCCTCAGCGGTACTCACGCCCCGGCGGGCGCGCAAGCGTGCACAAGCCTCAGCCGGGCATGGCAACCTGGACAGGGTAGCCCGTGGGCCGCGCCGCCTCCAAACCGGGTCGCGACCGGGCCGAAGTACCCTCCCCGCCATGCGGGCTCTCGATGCGGTCGCGGTGCGCCAGTGGGCGGACGCCTGTGTGCGGTCCCTGGACGCCAACCGGGAGGACATCGACCGCATCAACGTCTTCCCGGTGCCCGACGGCGACACCGGCACGAACCTGCTCCAGACCATGCGCTCGGCCCTGGACAACCTGCTCCGCACCCCCGTCGACTCGGTCGGCGCGGCGCTGGCGGCCCTGGCCCGCGGCGCCCTGGCCGGCGCCCGCGGCAACTCCGGGGTGATCCTGTCCCAGGTGCTGCGCGGGCTCGCCGAGGCGGCCCAGGGCGCCTCCACGGCCACCGGCGCGTCGCTGCGCCGGGCGCTGCTGAGGGCCGACGAGCTGGCCGCGGCCGCCGTGTCCGAGCCCGTGCCCGGCACCGTGCTGTCCGTGCTGCGCGCCGCCGCCGAGGCGGCCCGCGACTGCGGCTCCGACGAGCTGGGCGACGTGGCGACCGCGGCGGCCGGGGCGGGCGCGACCGCGCTGGCCGACACCCCGCGCCAACTGGCCGTGCTGGCGCGCGCCGGCGTGGTCGACGCGGGCGGTCGCGGCTTGGTGGTGCTGCTGGACGCGCTGGCCGCGGTGATCACCGGGCGGGCCGTGCCGCCCGCGCCCGCCGGGCCGCCGGTGCCGCGCGACGCGCTGACCACCGCGCGCGAGGCCGGGTCGCCCGAGTTCGAGTACGAGGTCATGTACCTGCTCGACGGCACGTCCGACGACGGGGCCGAGCGCCTGAGGACCGCGCTGGGCGCGCTGGGCGACTGCGTGTCGGTCGTGGGCGACGGCGCGGGCCTGTGGACCGTGCACGTCCACTGCAACGACATCGGCGCGGCGGTCGAGGCGGGCGTCGAGGCAGGCCGGCCGCACCGGATCACCGTGGCCAGGTTCGCCGACCAGGTCGCCGCCCAGGCGTCCCGGTTCACCCGCGAGCGCGCCGTCGTGGCGCTGGTCGACGGCCCGGGTGTGGCCGAGCTGTTCCGCTCCGAGGGTGCGGTGGTGCTCGAACCCGGCGAGTCCGCGACGGCGGCCGACCTGCTCGCCGTGCTCACCGGCACCCGCGCGCGGCACGTGACCGTGCTGCCCGGCGACCCGGCGCTGCGCGAGCCGCTGGACGACGCCGTGGCGCAGGCCTGCGCCGCCGGGCAGGACGTGGTCGTGGTGCCGATGTTCTCGCCGGTGCAGGCCCTGGCCGCGCTGGCCGTGCACTCCGGGAGCAGGCGGGCGGGCGACGACGTGGTGGCCATGGCCGAGGCCGCCGCCGCGACCCGCCGCGGCGAGGTCGCCGTGTCCGAGCGGGAGGCCATCACCTGGGTCGGCCGCTGCCTGCCCGGCGACCTGCTCGGCATGGTCGACGGCGAGGTCGTGCTGATCGAGCCGGGCGACGCCGACGTGGGCGCGCTGGCGTGCCGGCTGGTCGACCGGATGCTCGCCAGCGGCGGCGAGCTGGTCACCGTGCTGCTCGGCCGGGCCGCCCCCGACGGGGTCGAGCGGGTGCTGGAGGATCACCTCCGCGTCGCCCACCCCGAGGTGGAGCTGGCCGCCTACGACGGCGGGCAGCCGGACGCGATCCTGGTTGTCGGTGTCGAGTAGTTGGATGGGCCGCGATGACGACCTTCGACGACAAGCTGGAGCCGGTGCTCGGCAAGAAGAGCGCCGACGCGCTGGAGTCCGGCCTCGGCCTGCGCACGGTCGGTGACCTGCTGCGCCACTACCCGCGCCGGTACGACGAGCGGGGGCAGCTCACCGAGATCAAGGGCCTGGAGCTGGGCGAGCACGTGACCGTGCAGGCGCGGGTGAAGAGCGCGCGCCAGCGGCGGATGAAATCGCGCGCCGGCGAGTTGCTGGAAGCCGTCATCACCGACGGGTCGAGCGACCTGCACCTGGTGTTCTTCGGCCGCGGCTCCCGCAAGGTGGAGCGCGAGCTGCTGCCCGGCCGCGAGGCGATGTTCGCGGGCAAGGTCGGCATGTTCAACGGCAAGCTCCAGCTCGCCCACCCCGACTACCAGGTGCTCGACGGGCAGGAGGGCGACGCGGCCAGGTTCGCGGGCGCGTTCATCCCGGTCTACCCGGCGGCGCAGGGCATCCAGTCGTGGCACGTGTCCAACTGCGTCGAGCAGGTCCTGGCCGTGTGGGACGGGGTGGCCGAGGACCCGCTGCCGGCGTCGCTGCGGCAGGAGCGCGGCCTCGTGCCGCTGGAGAAGGCCCTGCGGGACATCCACCGCCCCGACGGCTGGCCAGCGATCACCGTGGCGCAGCAGCGCCTCAAGTGGGACGAGGCGATGGCCGTCCAGTTGGCCCTGGCGCAGCGCCGCCGGTCGTCCAACGCCCGCCCGGCCCCCGCCTGCCCGCCCCGGACCGGGCTGGTGCGCGACGCCTTCGACGACCGCCTGCCGTTCGAGCTGACCGCGGGGCAGCGCGAGGTGGGGGAGCGGATCGCCGCCGACCTGTCCGGCGAGCACCCGATGAACCGGCTGCTCCAGGGCGAGGTCGGGTCCGGCAAGACGATGGTCGCGCTGCGGGCGATGCTCCAGGTCGTGGACGCCGGGCGGCAGGCGGCGATGCTCGCGCCCACCGAGGTGCTGGCCGCGCAGCACGCGCGGTCGCTGCGGGAGCTGCTGGGCGACCTCGCCCAGGCTGGTGAGCTGGGCGCGGCCGAGCACGCGACGCGGGTGACGCTGCTGACCGGCTCCATGGGCGCGGCGGCGCGGAAGCGGGCGCTGCTGGAGATCGTGACCGGCGAGGCCGGGATCGTGGTGGGCACGCACGCGCTGATCCAGGACAAGGTCGAGTTCGCCGACCTCGGCCTGGTCGTGGTGGACGAGCAGCACCGGTTCGGCGTCGAGCAGCGGGCGGCGCTGAGCGGGCGGGCCGGCGGGTCGACGCCGCACGTCCTGGTGATGACCGCCACACCGATCCCGCGCACGGTCGCCATGACGGTGTACGGCGACCTGGAGGTGTCCGCGCTGCGGGAGCTGCCCGCCGGGCGGTCGCCGATCAGCACGTCCGTGGTGCCGGTGGCGGAGAAGCCGGCGTGGCTGGACCGGGCCTGGCAGCGCATCCACGAGGAGGTCGGCAAGGGCCACCAGGTGTACGTGGTGTGCCCGCGCATCGGCGACGGCGAGGGCGACGACGCGGAGCCCGGCGAGCCGCCGAAGGAGGACGGCTCCGATCGGCGCCCGCCGCTGGCCGTGCTGGACGTGGCCGAACGGCTGGCCGAGGGCCCGTTGCGGGGCCTGCGGATCGGCGTCCTGCACGGCCGGATGGCCCCGGACGACAAGGACGCCGTGATGCGGGCGTTCGCGGCGAACGAGGTGCAGGTGCTCGTGGCCACGACCGTGGTCGAGGTCGGTGTGAACGTGCCCAACGCCACCGTGATGGTCATCATGGACGCGGACCGGTTCGGCGTGAGCCAGCTGCACCAGCTCCGGGGACGGGTCGGCCGGGGCAGCGCGCCGGGGCTCTGCCTGCTGGTGACGGAGATGCCGGAGGGCACGCCGACCATGGCGCGGCTGCGGGCCGTGGAGTCCACTGTGGATGGCTTCGAGCTGGCGCAGCTGGACCTGGAGCTGAGGCGCGAGGGCGACATCCTCGGCGCGGCCCAGTCGGGGACGCGGTCGGGGTTGAAGATGCTGTCGCTGCTGCGCGACGAGGACGTGATCGCGGAGGCCCGGGTGGTGGCGCAGCAGGTCGTGGACGCGGACCCGGACCTGACGGCGCACCCGGGCCTGGCGCTGCTGGTGGCGGGGCTGCTGGACGACGAGCGGGCGGAGTACCTGGAGAAGGCATAGCGGGCGGGGCGTGGGTGCCTGAGGTGCTGGGCGGGGTGCCTGAGGTGCCGGGCGGGGGTGCCCGGGGTGCCGACGAGCGGGTTGCCCGGCGGACGGGTTGCCCGGGTGGGCTCGGCGGGCGAGTGCCCGGGGATGGCCTGGCGGGCGGGTTGCTCGGGAGGGCCTGACAGGTGGGGGCCTGGCGAGCGCGCCGGAGGGGCCGGGCTCGGGTGTGGTTACCCTGACTCGTGCGCCGATTCCTGCTCGCCCTGGTTCCGCTCGCCTTGGTCCCGCTGGCGCTGGCCGCGTGCTCGTCCGCGCCGTCCGGTGACCCGGCCCCGTCCACCTCGTCCCTGCCCAAGGGCGACCTGGCGGTGCTGGCCGAACGCGTCGGGCAGCGGCGGGCCGAGCTGTCCACCGCCTCGTTCCACACCGAGGGTTTCGCCAGCGACGGAGAGGGCCTGGACGTGCGCAACGTCGTGGACGGGGTCGTGCGGTACTCCGGCGGCAGCGTGAGCGCGTCGATGGAGATGGACGTGTCGACCGGCGGGCAGGCCCCGAACCGGACATCGCTGGTCCTGGTGCCCGGCGGGACTTACGTGCGGGTCGCGGGCGCGCCCATGCCGGAGGGCAAGCGGTGGGGCTACTACACGGCGGAGAACAGCGCCGGGCTGGGCGCGCTGCTGCGCGGGTTCGGGCCGAGCGCGACGGTGGGAGCCGAGCTGGACTACCTCCAGCCGAGGGCCGCGCTGATCGTCGGCCAGGGCGCCGAGGAGTTGGACGGGGTGCCGGCGAAGAGGTACGACCTGGTCGTGGACACCTTCAAGATGGCCAAGACCATCGAGGACCCGGACATCCAGCTCCAGCACACCCAGCTGGCCGAGCACGGGGTGAAGATCGCCGCGTCGGTGTGGGTCGACGACACCTCGGCGCCGCTGAAGGCCGAGTACCGGTTCGAGCTGAACGGCAAGGTGGTCAAGCAGTCCACCACCCGGTTCCGCGACTGGGGCGAACCGGTCGACGTGATCGTGCCCAACCAGGCGGAAGTGGTCCCGGCGGAGCAGTTGCCCCAGTAGCGGCGACTAGCGGCCCCGACCAACCGGAGCCGGAAGACCGGAGCCAGAAGGCCGGAGCCAGAAGACCGGAGCCGGAAGACCTGGCGGCCGTAGCCGCGCACCGACGAGCGGATGCGCGCGGGCCGCGCGGGCCGCGCGGGCGGCTCGGGCGGCTCGGGCGGCTCGGACGAGGCTGGTCGCGGTGCCCGACGCCCTCTACGGCCGGGACGGTCGAGATCGAAGCCCCGGCCGAGTCGGGTGTGACCCGCGACGGACGGCCCGAGTGGCCAACGGACGGCCCGAGTGGCCAGACGGGCCGACCGGCCGGTTGAGGCAGCTTCCCGCGACCTCTCGGGGGCCGTCGTTGCGCGGCCCCCGGACGCCGCTACTTCCCCTTCTTGGGGAGGTGGAGCTTGGCGGTCGGCTGCTCGGACGGGTCCACGGCCTTCTCGCCCGACCGCGCACCGCCTGACCGCGCACCGCCCGGCTTCATGCCGCCCGGCTTCGTGCCGCTCGGGGTCGTGCCGCTCGGGGTCGTGCCGGCCGGGGTCGTGCCGGCCGGGGTCGTGCCGGTCGACTTCACCCCGGCCGACTTCGTGCCGACCGTGGGCACCGCCACCGGCATCGTGTCGCCCGAGCTGGTGTCGGCCTGCTTCGCCTCGCCAGGCTCGGTGGTGTCGCCCGGCTTGGTCTCACCGGGCTTGGCGTCACCGGGCTTGGCGGCGGTGTCCGGTGTGGTGGCGTCCGGTGTGGTGGCGGTGTCCGGGTTGGCGGCGGTGTCCGGGTTGGAGGTCTCGGTCGTGGCCTGGTCGGCCTGGTTGTCGAACTCCAGGGGGACGAGGGTCGCCATCGCCCTGGTCACCGCCTCCTGGGCCGCGGTGAACTGCTCCGACAGGGCCGCGTGGACGGTGCGCAGCTCGGTCAGCTTCCGCTCCGCCGCGGTGATGCGGCTCGTGGCGTGGGCGTCCGCCTCGGTGACGGTCTTCTCGGCCCGGGCGTCCGCCTCGGTGATCGTCTTCTCGGCTTGGGCGTTGGCGTCGCCGACCGTCTTCTCGGCGCGGGCGTTGGCCTCGGTGACGGTCCGCTCCGCCTCCGCGTTGGCGTCGCTGATCGCCTTCTCCGCCTTCGCCAGCGCCTCGGACTCCAGCTCGGCGATCTGCTTCTCCGTTTCGGCGCGCAGCGTCGCGGTCTCGGCGCGGGCGGCTTCGAGGAGCTTCGCGGCCTCGGCCTTGGCCTCGACCACGTGCGCCTCGTGCTCCTTGCGGAGCTTGGCGCGCAGTTCGTCGTACTCCTTGTCCAGGTCGTCGTGGTAGCCCTTGTACTTCTGCTCCAGCTCGGTCCGCTTCGCGTCCAGCTCGGCGGTCTTCGCCTCGAACTCCGAGGTCATCCGCTCGCGGTCCGCGCGGACCTCGGCCAGCAGCGCCTCGTGCTCGGCGTTGAGCTTCGCCCGCAGCTCCTCGTGCGACCTCTCCAGCTCGGCGCGCCGCTCCTCGTGCTGCCGCTCCAGCTCGGTGGTCCGCTGGAGGTGCGCCGCCTCCAACTGCCGGCGCCGGTCCTCCAGCTCCGCCATCGCCCGCTGGTGCGCCGCCCTGCCCTCGGCCGCCGCGCGCTCGGCCTCGGCGCGCGTGGCGTTCGCCTGGTCCTGCGCCGCCTTGCGGATGTCGGCGATCTCCTCCTCGGCCAACGTCATCATCACGCGCACGCGCTCGGTGACGTTGGACGCGTTGACCGGGCTGTTGGCCAGGTTGTTGAGCTGGGACTTGACCTTGTCCAGCTCCGCGCGCGTGCCGTTGAGCACCTTCGTCAGCTCGGCGACCTGGGCCGACGCCGCCTCGCGCGCTCTGTTGGAGTTCTTCAGGTCGAACTCCAGGCGTGTCACGCGCTCGTTCACCTGGCGCTGGTTGTACCCGCGGAGAACGACGTCGAAATGGGTGCGGGCAGCAGGCTGCCCAGTCCCTTCAGCCCCGGCCATGGAGCCAACCCTACCGAGAACACGGCTGTCGTGGTCACTCGATGCGGTGAACGCAGCGTAATCGGTCGGTAGTGGAGCGTCGCGAAAGCGGTGCGGCGCGTGAGGCGGCGGGCTGCTGAGGCACGAGGAAAAGGGATCGGCGGGCGGTGGGCGGTGTGATGGGGCTCATGTGTTTATTTTCGAACGTGTGTTCGAGGCGTGCAAGATCTCGATCGGGTGAGGTGTCGGGGCGGGCGCGGGGGAGGCGTCCCAATGCCTGGTCGCTGCGGCCGTACCGCCTTCCAGGGGCTGCGCCGGAGCGCCGCGCAGGGGAGAATCCCGGGGCATGGTCCCAGGTCGCGCCGGCCTTGACGGGGAAAGTGACCGATCACGATGACGTCCGTCACGTGAGATGGAACTCCCGAGGGGCGGGACGCGCACGGTAGCGTGCCTTGATTCACCCGCCGAGTTACCGGGAGGGAACGCCGAATGTTCCGCAAGGTCCTCGTCGCCAACCGCGGCGAGATCGCGATCCGGGCCTTTCGCGCTGCCTATGAACTGGGCGCCGGCACGGTTGCCGTCTTCCCCCACGAGGACCGCAACTCCCTGCACCGGTTGAAGGCCGACGAGTCCTACGAGATCGGTGAGCCCGGTCACCCGGTCCGGGCCTACCTGTCCGTCGAGGAGATCATCAAGGCGGCCCGCAAGGCGGGCGCCGACGCGGTCTACCCCGGCTACGGCTTCCTCTCGGAGAACCCCGAGCTGGCCAAGGCGTGCGCCGAGGCGGGCATCACCTTCGTGGGCCCGCCCACCGAGGTGCTGGAGCTGACCGGCAACAAGGCCCGCGCCATCGCGGCCGCCCGCGAGGCCGGCCTGCCCGTGCTCAAGTCCAGCGAGCCCTCCAGCGACGTCGAAGCCCTGCTGCGGGCCGCGGAGGACATCGACTTCCCGGTCTTCGTGAAGGCCGTGGCGGGCGGTGGCGGTCGCGGCATGAGGCGCGTGGAGGACCGCAACGCGCTGCGCGAGGCCCTGGAGGCCGCTTCCCGGGAGGCCGAGTCCGCGTTCGGCGACCCGACGGTGTTCCTGGAGCAGGCGGTGGTCGAGCCCCGCCACATCGAGGTGCAGATCCTCGCCGACGGCGAGGGCAACGTGATGCACCTGTTCGAGCGCGACTGCTCGGTGCAGCGCCGGCACCAGAAGGTCATCGAGATCGCGCCCGCGCCCAACCTCTCCCCGGAGCTGCGCGAGCGCATCTGCGGCGACGCGGTGAAGTTCGCCCGCCACATCGGCTACCGCAACGCGGGCACCGTCGAGTTCCTCCTCGACCCGAACGGCAACTACGTCTTCATCGAGATGAACCCGCGCATCCAGGTCGAGCACACGGTCACCGAGGAGGTGACCGACGTGGACCTGGTCCAGTCCCAGATGCGCATCGCCAGCGGCCAGAACCTCGCCGACCTGGGCCTGAGCCAGGACACCGTGCACCTGCGCGGCGCGGCCCTCCAGTGCCGCATCACCACCGAGGACCCGGCCAACGGCTTCCGCCCCGACACCGGCATGATCAGCGCCTACCGCTCGCCGGGCGGCTCGGGCGTGCGCCTGGACGGCGGCACCACGGGCGTGGGCACGGCCATCAGCGCCCACTTCGACTCGATGCTGGTCAAGCTCACGTGCCGCGGCCGCACGTTCTCCGCGGCGGTGGCGCGAGCCCGCCGCGCCGTGGCGGAGTTCCGCATCCGCGGCGTGTCCACGAACATCCCGTTCCTCCAGGCGGTGCTGGACGACCCGGACTTCTACGAGGGCCGCGTCACCACCTCGTTCATCGAGAAGCGCCCCCAGCTGCTCACCGCCCGCACCCCGGCCGACCGCGGCACGCGCCTGCTCACCTACCTGGCCGACGTCACGGTGAACAAGCCCAACGGCCCGCGCCCGGCCGCGGTCGACCCCAGGGTGAAGCTGCCCGCCGTCGACCTGGCCGCCGAGCCGCCCGCCGGGTCCAAGCAGAAGCTGGTGGAGCTGGGCCCGGAGGGCTTCGCCCGGTGGATGCGGGAGAGCAAGGCGCTGGGCGTCACCGACACCACGTTCCGCGACGCGCACCAGTCGCTGCTGGCGACCCGCGTGCGCACCAAGGACCTGCTGGCCGTGGCGCCGCACGTGGCGCGCCTGACGCCGCAGCTGCTGTCGCTGGAGGCGTGGGGCGGCGCGACCTACGACGTGGCGCTGCGCTTCCTCGCCGAAGACCCGTGGGAACGCCTCGCCGCGCTCCGCGAGGCCGTGCCGAACATCACCCTCCAGATGCTGCTGCGCGGCCGCAACACGGTCGGCTACACGCCGTACCCCGAGGCCGTGACCAGCGCTTTCGTCCAGGAGGCGACGAAGACCGGCATCGACATCTTCCGCATCTTCGACGCGCTCAACGACGTCGAGCAGATGCGCCCGGCCATCGAGGCGGTCCGCGAGACCGGCACGGCGGTCGCGGAGGTCGCGCTCTGCTACACCGCCGACCTGTCCGACCCGGCGGAGCGCCTCTACACGCTCGACTACTACCTCAAGCTGGCCGAGCAGATCGTCGGCGCGGGCGCGCACGTGCTCGCGGTCAAGGACATGGCGGGCCTGCTGCGCCCGCCCGCCGCGGCACGGCTGGTGAGCGCGCTGCGCAAGGAGTTCGACCTGCCGGTGCACCTGCACACCCACGACACGGCGGGCGGCCAGCTGGCCACCTACCTGGCGGCCATCCAGTCCGGTGTGGACGCGGTGGACGGCGCGGCCGCGTCGATGGCGGGCACCACGTCGCAGCCGCCGCTGTCGGCGATCGTCGCGGCGACCGACCACACCGACCACGCCACCGGCCTGGACCTGCGCGCGGTGTGCGACCTGGAGCCGTACTGGGAGTCGGTGCGCAAGGTCTACGCGCCGTTCGAGTCCGGCATCCCCGGCCCCACCGGCCGCGTCTACACGCACGAGATCCCCGGCGGGCAGCTGTCCAACCTGCGCACCCAGGCGGTGGCGCTGGGCCTCGGGCAGAAGTTCGAGGAGGTCGAGGCCATGTACGCCGCGGCCGACCGGATGCTCGGCAGGCTGGTCAAGGTGACGCCGTCGTCCAAGGTCGTCGGCGACCTCGCGCTGCACCTGGTGGGCGCGGGCGTGAAGCCGGAGGACTTCGAGGCCGACCCGGGCCGCTTCGACATCCCGGCCTCGGTGATCGGCTTCCTGCACGGCGAGCTGGGCGACCCGCCCGGCGGCTGGCCCGAGCCGTTCCGCAGCAAGGCGCTGAAGGGCCGGCCCGCGCCCAAGGGCGTGGCGGAGCTCACCGAGGAGGACGAGAAGGGCCTGGAGACCGACCGCCGCGCCACGCTCAACCGCCTGCTGTTCCCCGCGCCGACCAAGGAGTTCCAGGCGCACCGGGAGGCGTACGGCGACACCAGCGTGCTCGGCAGCAAGGACTTCTTCTACGGCCTCAAGCCGGGCGAGGAGTACCAGGTCGACTTGGAGCCGGGCGTGCGGCTGCTGATCGGCCTGGAGGCCATCGGCGAGGCGGACGAGCGGGGCATGCGCACGGTCATGGCCGTGCTCAACGGCCAGTTGCGGCCGATCCAGGTGCGCGACCGGTCGGTCGCGTCCGAGGTGCCGGTGGCGGAGAAGGCCGACCGCGGCAACCCGGACCACGTCGCCGCGCCGTTCGCGGGCGTGCTCACGCCGAGCGTGGCCGAGGGCGACGCGGTCGAGGCGGGCCAGACGGTCGCGACCATCGAGGCGATGAAGATGGAGGCCGCGATCACCGCGCCGAGGTCCGGCCGGGTCAAGCGCCTGGCCGTGCGGGGCGTGCAGCAGGTCGAGGGCGGCGACCTGCTGATCGTGCTGGAGTGAGGTGGCGCCGGGGCCGGGCTGCGCGCCCGACCCCGGACCACGTGGGGGTGTTCGGGTGACGGTCGGGAGCAGCGAGGAAGGGCTGGACGACGGGCTCCCGGCCCTGCTCTCCGATCGTCACCCGAGGGTGGTATCGCACGCGGCGGCGTTGTCCGAGCCGGTGCCGGGGGCCGGTCTGCCGCCGGAAGTCACAGCGCGGGTCGACGCTGCGCTCGCGGACGGCTGTCCGACGTTGCACCCTTTGTGGGAAGGCGGTCACCCGTAGGCGTGGTTCCGGTCACGGTGCGGCAGGGAACCGCTCGATCCGGCGCCGCGTTGGAGGCTCCATGAAGAAGGTCACCGCCGCAGTGCTCGCCCTCTCCGCCGGCGCCCTCGCGTGGGCCGCGCGGGACGTGCCGACCGCGCTGGGCGGCAAGCCCGGCGACGAGCGGGTGCGGCGGTCGCCCCGGTACCGCGACGGCAAGTTCCACAACGACCACCGGACCAGCACCATGCCGCCGGACGGCGCGGCGGGCACGGTGCGCGAGATGTTCTTCGGCGGGCAGCGGCGGCGGCCCGTGGGCGAGGTGCCGCTCGTGCCGCCCACCGGGGCGCCGGCGGGCGACGGCCTGCACATCACCTGGTACGGCCACGCGTCCACGCTCGTCGAGATCGACGGGGCCCGGGTGCTGCTGGACCCGGTGTGGAGCGAGCGCTGCTCACCGTCCCAGGTGGTCGGCCCCCGGCGGCTGCACCCGGCGCCGCACCGGCTGGACCAGGTCGGGCGGGTCGACGCGGTCGTCATCTCGCACGACCACTACGACCACCTCGACCTGGACACCGTGCGGGCGTTGACCCGGGACCAGGAGGCGGTCTTCGTGGTGCCGCTGGGCATCGGCGCGCACCTGCGCCGCTGGCAGGTGCCGGAGCACCGGATCGTCGAGCTGGACTGGGACGAGTCGCACGAGGTGGCCGGGATCACGCTCGTCGCGACGCCCGCGCAGCACTTCTCCGGCCGCGGCTTCGACCGGGACAACACGCTGTGGGCCTCGTGGGTGCTCAAGGGCCCGGAGCACCGCGTCTACTACACCGGCGACACGGGCTACTTCGACGGCTACCGGCGGATCGGCGAGGAGCACGGGCCGTTCGACGCCGCGCTGGTCCAGGTCGGCGCCTACGGACCGGGCTGGCCCGACATCCACATGACGCCGGAGCAGGGCGTGACCGCGCACCGCGACGTGCGCGGCGGGCTGCTGATCCCCGTGCACTGGGCCACGTTCAACCTCGCGTTCCACGACTGGTCCGAGCCCGTGGAGCGGGTGTGGCGCGAGGCCAAGGCCCACGGAATTCCGCTCGCCGTCCCCCGCCCGGGTGAGAGGATCAACGTCGACGAACCCCCCTCGGTCGACGGATGGTGGCAAGCGCTGGCATGACCAGGACAGCTGTGGTGACGGGCGGCGGCACCGGGATCGGCCGGGCCGTCGCCGAGGAGCTCCTCCGGCGCGGCCTCGACGTGGTGATCACCGGTCGCCGGGAGGACGTGCTGGCCAGGACCGCGGACGAGCTCGGCGCGCGGGCCGTGATGTTCGACGCGGCCGACCCGGCGGCGGTCCAGGCGGCCCTGGCGCACCTGCCCGAACGGGTGGACGTGCTGGTGAACAACGCGGGCGGGCTCGCGAGCGGCGACGACCTCAAGCAGCAGTGGCTGAAGGACTACGAGGCGAACGTCGTCACGGCCGTCCTCGTGACCACCGCCCTCGAACCGCGCCTCGCCGAGCAGGGGCGCGTGGTGACCATCGGGTCCATCGCGGGCCGGCGCGGCGGCGGCAGCTACGGCGCGGCCAAGGCGGCGGTCGAGGCGTGGACGGCCGAGCTGGCGTTCCGGCTCGGCGGGCGCGGCATCACCGCCAACGTCGTCTCGCCGGGGTTCGTGGAGGGCACGGAGTTCTTCGGCGGCGGCGGCGTGACCGAGCAGCGCCGTGCCCACCTCGTCGGGCAGACCGCCAACGGGCGCGCGGGCACGCCCGCCGACGTCGCCGCGGCCGTGGCGTTCCTCGCCTCTCCGGAGGCCGGGCACGTCACGGGGCAGGTGCTCCCCGTCAACGGCGGCGCGCACCTGGGACGATGACCGGGTGACCAGGATCGTCGCGGGTGTGGCGGGCGGCCGCCGGCTCCAGGTGCCGCCGCGCGGCACCCGACCCACCTCCGAGCGCGTGCGCGAGGCGTTGTTCAGCTCGCTGGAGACCCTCGTGGACCTCCGCGACGCGGTCGTGCTCGACCTGTACGCCGGGTCCGGCGCGCTCGGGTTCGAGGCGCTGTCGCGCGGCGCGGCGCGGGCCACGTTCGTGGAGTCGGACAAGCGGGCTGCCGAAGTGCTGAAGGGGAACGCGAAGGCGCTCGGGCTGCCCGGCGCGGTGGTGCTCAACCGCACCGCCGAGGCCGTCGTGGCCGTGCCGCCCGAAGTCCCGTGCGACGTGGTCTTCGCCGATCCGCCTTACGCCGTGGGCGACGACCAGTTGAACCGCGTGCTGTCCGCGCTGGTCGACAACGGGTGGACCGCGCCGGGGTCGCTGGTGGTCGTGGAGCGGGACGCGCGCGGTGCCGAACCGGTCTGGCCGCGTGCCGTGGAATCCTTGCGCGGCAAGCGTTATGGCGACACGGCCCTGCACTGGGCCGAACACGTTGCCGCCTCCGGGTGATGCGGACCACGACCTGAGTGGGTGCGTCCGATCGGGTGCTACCGTCCGAACCCATGACGCGTGCCGTGTGCCCCGGCTCCTACGACCCGGCGACCAACGGACACCTGGACATCATCGGCAGATCGGCGAAGCTCTTCGACGAGGTCGTCGTCGCGGTGATGATCAACAAGAACAAGAAGACGCTGTTCTCGGTCGAGGAGCGCACCGAGATGCTGCGCGAGGTGACCGCGCAGTGGCCGAACGTCCGCGTCGACGCCTGGCACGGCCTGCTGGTCGACTACTGCCGGGAGAACGACATCCAGGCCATCGTCAAGGGCCTGCGGGCGGTGAGCGACTACGACTACGAGTTGCAGATGGCGCAGATGAACCACCAGCTCACCGGCGTGGAGACGCTGTTCATGCCGACCAACCCGATCTACAGCTTCCTGGCCAGCTCGCTGGTGAAGGACGTGGCGACCTACGGCGGCGACGTGACCAGCCTGCTGCCGCCGTCGATCAAGGAGCGGCTGCTCAACCGGCTCGCGGAGCGTCGCTGACCGGTTACGGTTGGTTAACTGAACTCCCACCGGGAGGTCACCCGGCGTAGTTAGCGTTCGTCGGCATGAGCGGAATCACATCGCGCGCCGTGAAGGTGCTGCTCTCCCTGCTGCTCGTCCTCGTCGGCACCGCCGCCACCCCGGTGGCCGCGTCCGCCCAGGCCGCGTGCGGCGACACGTCGGCCTTCCGCCGGGTCGCCCTGTCCGGCCTGCCGACCCAGGCCACCGACACCGTCCGGCTGATCCAGCGCGGCGGGCCGTACCCGTACTCGCAGGACGACCAGACGTTCTACAACCGCGAGGGCGTCCTCCCGGCCTGCCCGACCGGCTACTACCGCGAGTACACGGTCAAGACCCCGGGCATCTCGACGCGCGGCGCGCGGCGCATCGTGACCGGCAACGCCACCCCGAAGCTCTACTTCTACACCGCCGACCACTACGCCACCTTCACCCTGGTCGACATCACCCGCTGACCGCGCGTGTCCTCCATTCGGACATCGCGTGTCCTCCGCTCGGACACCGCGTGCCGTCCATTCGGAACCGGCCGGCCCGTGGTCGAGCGTGCATTTCGCGGTGTCCGAGTGGAGGACACGCGGTGCGGGAGTGGAGGACACGCCGGGGTGGTGGACACGCTGGGGGGATCTCCCGGCGCTCGTGGGGGAGGCAGGGCACACTGGTACGGGTATTGCTGTGGGCGCGAGGAGTGTGACGTGTACCGGGTGTTCGAGGCCCTCGACGAGCTGGTCACGATCGTCGAGGAAGCGCGTGGCGTGCCGATGACCTCCGGTTGCGTCGTCCCTCGCGGTGACGTGCTCGAACTGCTCGACGACGTCCGCGACGCGATCCCCGCCGAGCTGGACGACGCGCAGGACGTGCTCGACCACCGCGACGAGCTGGTCGGCAAGGCCCAGCACGACGCAGAGCAGAACGTCAGCAAGGCCCGCTCGGACGCCGAGCGCATGGTCGCCGAGGCCCAGCACGAGGCCGAGCGGATGCTGTCCGAGGCCCGCGCCCGCGCCGAGCGGATGGTCGCCGAGGCCCAGGACCAGGCCGACCGCACCGTGGCGGCGGGCCGCAAGGAGTACGAGGACCTGGTGGGCCGCGCCCACGCCGAGGCCGACCGCATGGTCCAGGCGGGCCGGGCCAACTACGAGCGGGCGATCGAGGAGGGCCGGGCGGAGCAGGCGCGCCTGGTCACCCAGACCGAGGTCGTGCAGGCCGCCCACAACGAGGCCGCGCGCGTCCTGGAGGCCGCCCAGGCCGAGGCGCTCCGGCTGCGCAGCGAGTGCGACGCGTACGTGGACGGCAAGCTCGCCGACTTCGAGGACCTGCTCGCGCACACCCTGCGCAGCGTCGGCAAGGGTCGCTCGCACCTGCGCGGGCCGGCCGTCGCCAGCGCCGCCGCACCCTTCGACTACCGCGACTAGAGCACCGGAACGGTCCGTTCGAACGATGTCCCACCAGCCGATTTCACCTCGACGCCGGTTGTCCCGTACCCTTGACCGGCTGGTCGTGGTAAGTCCCCGTCAGCACACCACACATCATGTCTGAGCACCGTCACGCCTCCGCGCGTCCCGCAGCCACCGGGCCCTGGGTCATCGACACCAGGGACCTCGGGCGTCGTGCGGGCTCCAGCCGCAGGCTCGGCAGGACGGTGCCCGCCGAGGGCCTCGGCCTCCGGGACGTGATCGCGGTGCCGGCGGGGGGCGCGGTCGAACTCGACCTCCTGCTGGAGTCGGTGGTCGAAGGCGTGCTCGTGACGGGCACGGCCAAGACGGTGGTCGAAGGGGAGTGCTCGCGCTGCCTGGAGCCGCTGTCGGCGGAGGTCGAGGTGGAGCTGACCGAGCTGTACGCGTACCCGGACAGCACCACCGACGAGACCACCGAAGAGGACGAGGTCAGCCGTCTGCACGACGACCTGATCGACCTCGAACCCGTGGTGCGCGACGCCATCGTGCTCGCGCTGCCGCAGGTGCCGCTGTGCTCGCCGGACTGCCCTGGGCTGTGCGTCGACTGCGGCGGGAAGCTGGCTGATCTCGGCCCCGACCACGGGCATGAGACGATTGACCCCCGTTGGGCCGCTCTCCAGGAGCGGTTCGGCGGGACTCGTGACAATCCAGAGGAGAACTAGTCGTGGCCGTCCCGAAGCGGAAGATGTCGCGCTCGAACACGCGCTCGCGCCGCGCTCAGTGGAAGACCGCTGCCGTGCACCTGGTGGCCTGCCAGAACCGGGCCTGCCGCCAGCCGAAGCCGCAGCACGTCGCCTGCCCGACCTGTGGCCAGTACGACGGCCGCCAGGTCGTCCAGCCGGCCTGATCTCCCTGGCGAAGGTAGCGGAGAAAAGTGGGGGGTAGGTCGTCGCGCGGTCGGTCCGCCGACCGCGCCCCGTTGCTCGAAGCGCTCGGCGTCCCCTTGGAC
>NZ_JBHWIE010000059.1:0-33358 GCF_042732085.1 Actinosynnema sp. NPDC059797 | reverse complement strand
GTGCGGGACCATCCACGTGTACTGCGCGCTGGTGCCCTCGACGAAGCCGTGGCCGGTGTCGGGCTCGAAGCGACCCGCCCACGTGCCGTCCTCGTCCTTGTTGCGCACGTAGCCGCCGGTCTCGTCGGCGACCGGGTCGTAGTTGTGCTGCCACCACTGGGCGCGGGCGGCGAACTCGCGCCGCGTGCGGTGGTCGCCGACCCGCGCGGCGAGTTGGCTGATCGCGAAGTCCGCGCCGGACGCCTCCAGCGTCTCCGCCGCGCCGCCCCAGGCGTTGGACACCGAGGGCATGTGGCGCAGCCGCAGGTACTTGTCCAGCGACGGCCGCTGGCCCACCGACATCACCGCCCAGCCGTCCTTGCTCAGGTCCAGCGGCGTCGGCACCGTCGCCGCGCGCACCAGCGACGCCAGCGCCCGCCGCACGTCGAACCGGTCGCCGCCGAAGGCGAGGATCCCCGCCAGCGCCAACGGGGACGGGTCGCCGTTCATCACGTGGGTGCCGCCGTTGGCGTGCGTCCAGCGGTCCCACACGCCGCCGTTCTGCTCGGCCTGGTTGAGCAGGGACTGCGCGACGTCCGAACCGACCCCGGGCTCCAGCAGGGTCAGCAGCTGGAGCTGCGAGCGGTACACGTCCCAGCCGGAGAACGTGCCGTACTGGACGCGTTGCGGCCCCCGCACGCGGTGCGCCCTGCCGTCCATGCCCGCGTACTCGCCGTTGACGTCGCTGAAGACGTTGGGGTGCAGCAGCGAGTGGTAGAGCGCGGTGTAGAACTTCGTGCGGTCGGCGTCCGAGCCGCCGCCGACCTCGATGCGCCGCAACTGCCGCTGCCACGCGCGGTAGGCGTTGTCGCGCACGTCCTCGATGGGCAGGCCGTCGTTCTCCGCGCGCAGGTTGAGCAGGGCGTTGTCCGCGCTGACGTAGGAGATGCCGACGCGCGCGTCGACCGTGGAGCCCGGTGCGAAGCCGAGGTACGCGCCGGAACCCCGGCCCAGCACGGGCCAGCCGTTCTTCCCGTAGGTGGTGCCGCCGCTCGTGGTGGTCGAGCCGGGGGTGACCACGTCGTCGCGCCACGTGCCGACCTCGGTGAACGGCTGGTCGAACTCCAGGGCGAAGTGCAGCGTGTAGTAGCTGCGGCGGCCCTCCTGGTTGATGTACCCGCAGAAGTTGCCGCTGGTCACCGAGCCGGTGACGGTGCGCGTGGCCGGGTCGACGGTGGTCCGGGCGTCGCTGCTGCCGACCTGCGACTTGGAGGTGTGCACCAGCACGGTGGCCGGTTCCCCGGCGGGGAAGGTGAAGCGGGCCGCGCCGGTGCGGGTGGTCGCGGACAGCTCGGCCTTCGCGCCGGACTCCAGCGCCACGTCGTAGCGCCCGGGCCTCGCGACCTCGTCGGCGTGGCTGAAGCCGGAGGCGTAGACCTCGTCCTCCGCGTCGGTGGTCGGGCTGGTGGTGACCGTGCCGACGTGCGGGAAGATCGGCACGTCGCCCGAGCCGCCCGCGCAGCCCGTGCCGGACATGTGGGTGAGGCTGAAACCGCGCAGGCGGGTGGCGTCGTGCCGGTAGCCGCCGGGCGCCGCGGCGCGCAGGGTGTTGCCGCGGGTGCCCTCGGGGCTGAAGGAGAACATGCCGAACGGCAGGACCGCGCCGGGGAAGGTGTTCCCCTGGTCGCTCGTGCCGATGAGCGGGTCGACGTGGGCGGCGGGGTCGGGGACCACCTCGGCGGCGGGCTGCGCGGTGACGGGTACCGCGCCGAGCGCCAGCAGGGTGACCACGAGGGCCAGGACGCTTGTTCGCTGCATGGTCCTCGACCGTACTGAGCGTGGTCGGGCAACCCCACTCCGTGAGCGATTCCTGTCGTCAACCGAACAACCGGTGATCACCGCGCCCGACCGGACCCGGCCGGGAGGACGTGCACGGGCAGGTGATCACGGGTACCCGGTCGGGTGACCGTTCCGGCCACGCCGACCGAGGGAGCCGAACCTTGAGCGACGCCGACCCGTTGCGGTGGCCCGCAGCCGAGCTGGCGCGGGCCGTCGCGGGTGATGACGACACCCTGTTCGCCCTGGCCTTCCACAGCCTGCTCAACCAGGCAGCGGGCCTCGCCGACACCGACGACCCGGTGGGGCGGGCCAGGGCGTCCACCGCCCGCCCGGCCGACCGGGGCGCGCCGCTGCCCGTGCCCGACCTCTACACCGACCCCGCGTACCTGGCGAACCTGCGCGAGGTGCTCGCCGACGGCGACCGCATCGTGGGCGGGAAGCCGACCTCCGACTTCCCCGACTGCGTGGCCGTCGGCAGCGCGACCGGGTGGTGCTGCTCGGGCACGCTCGTCGCGCCCGGCGCCGTGGTGACCGCGGCCCACTGCGCGCGGGGCGGGTGCGGGCAGCGGGTCTTCGCGGGTGAGGACGTCCGGGCGCCGGGGCGCGTCGTCGCGGTGCGGGAGGCCGTGGTCCACCCCTCGTACGGCACGTCCGGTCCGCACGGCGACATCGCCGTGCTGCTGCTGGCCGAACCCCTCGACACCGCGCCGCGGGCGATCGCGCCGGTCGACGCGCTGGGTGGCGCGTCGTCCGTCCGGCTCGTCGGGTACGGCAACACCGACTCCCAGGGCCGCACGGGGTACGGGCGCAGGCGCGTGGTCGACGTGCCGCTGGCCGGGGACCTGCCCGGGTACGGCGCGGACCCGGGCACCGAGTTCGTGGCGGGCGCGCCCGGCCTCGACCGCGACAGCTGCAACGGCGACAGCGGCGGGCCGGCGTACGTGCGGGTCGGCGAGGAGTGGCTGCTGGCCGGGGCGACTTCGCGGGCCACGGACGACGCGGTCCGCCCGTGCGGTGACGGCGGGATCTACACGCTGGTCGGCGCTTACGCCGAGTGGATCGGGTCGGTGGTGGGCGGCCGGCCGGCGTGAGGGGCGGCGGTGCCGGGGGTCCGGGCGGGCTCGGGGGCTCGGGGGGCTCGGCGGGCTCGGCGGGCTCGGCGGGCTCAGCGGGCTCAGCGGAGGACGATCGTGTGCTCGCCCCTCGGCACCAGCTCGCCGATCACCGGCGCGCCGGGCACCTCGCCCGCGACCAGCAGCCCGCCCGAGGTCTGCGCGTCGGCCAGCAGCAGCGCCTCGTCCTCGTCGACCGCGCCCAGGTCGGCGTGCGGGCGCACCCAGTCCAGGTTGCGCCGCGTGCCGCCGCTGACGTAGCCGTCGCGCAACGCCTCCCGCGCGCCCTCCAGGTAGGGCACGGCGGCGGCGTCGACGACCGCGGTCACGCCGCTGGCGCGCGCCAGCTTGTGCAGGTGGCCGAGCAGCCCGAACCCGGTGACGTCGGTGGCGCACACCGCGCCCGCGCCCAGCGCGGCCCGCGAGGCGTCCCGGTTGAGGCGCGCCATCGTCGCCACCGCCTCCGGGAACACCTCGCCGGTCGCCTTGTGCCTGCTGTTGAGCACCCCGGTGCCCAGCGGCTTGGTCAGCGACAGCGGCACCCCCGGGCGGCCGGTGTCGTTGCGCAGCAACCGGTCCGGGTCGCCCACGCCGGTCACCGCGAGCCCGTACTTGGGCTCCGCGTCGTCCACGCTGTGCCCGCCCGCCAGGTGGGCGCCGGCCTCCGCGCACACCGCCAGCCCGCCGCGCAGCACCTCGGCCGCCAGCTCGAACGGGAGCACCTCGCGCGGCCACGCCAGCAGGTTGACCGCCAGCACCGGCCGGCCGCCCATGGCGTAGACGTCGGACAGCGCGTTCGCGGCGGCGATGCGGCCCCAGTCGAACGGGTCGTCCACCACGGGGGTGAAGAAGTCGGTGGTGGCGATGAGCGCCAGGCCGCCGTCCCGGAGGGTGACCACGGCCGCGTCGTCGCCGTGGTCGAGGCCGACGACCAGGTCGCCGAGCGGGTCGCGGGGCACGGCGCCGGTCAGGCCGCGCACCACCTCCTCCAGCTCGCCGGGAGGGATCTTGCACGCGCACCCGCCGCCGCGGGCGTACTGGGTCAGCCTGGGTCGAGTCACGTGGATCAGCTTGATCGACCGGCCCGCCTCGCGCACCGCGGGGGCCGCCGGCAGGATTGGGCGATGGCACGAGGAGGCGTACCCGGCCTGGTGGCCGGCGCGGTCTTCAACACCGTTGAGCGGCAGGACCTGTCGCTGGCGGGTTCGATTCCCGTCCGCCTCCGCCATGGCGGTGCCCGGTGACCGACCGGCCGATGACCGACCGCCCGGTGACGGGTGGTCTGGCGGCCGATCGCCCGGCACCCGACCGCCCGGTGGCGGGTGGTCCGGCGGCGGGTGGTGAGGTGGCTGATCGCCCGGCGGCCGGTCGTCGGGCAGTCGACCGCCGGCCGCCGGTTCCCCCGCCCGTCCCACCACCTGCCCCACCGGCCGCCGACCCCAGGCGCGCGATCCCGCGCACCGACCACGTCCTGGCCGACCCGCGCCTGGCCCCCGCCGTGGCGGCGCTGGGCCGGGACCTGGTCAAGACCGCCGTGGTGGAGGCGCAGCAGCGGGCGCGCGACGGGCTGATCACACCCGCCGAGGTGGTCGACGCCGTGCTCACCGCGCTGCCCCCCGGCGCGTCGTCGCTGCGGCCGGTGCTCAACGCGACCGGCGTCGTCGTGCACACGAACCTCGGGCGGGCGCCGTTGTCGGACGCCGCGGTCGCCGCGATCACCGACGCGGCCGGCTGCACCGACGTGGAGTTCGACCTGGCCTCCGGCGAGCGGGCCCGGCGCGGGCGCGGCGCCCTGGCCGCGCTGGCGGCGGCCGTGCCGGACGCGGGCGACGTGCACGTGGTCAACAACAACGCCGCCGCCCTGCTGCTGTGCGCGGTGGTCCTCGCGCCCGGCCGGGAGATCGTGGTCAGCCGGGGCGAGCTGGTGGAGATCGGCGACGGGTTCCGCATCCCCGACCTGCTGGCGTCGACCGGTTCCCGGCTGCGGGAGGTCGGCACCACCAACCGCACCCACCTGCGCGACTACGCCGACGCGATCGGCCCCGACACCGGCTTCGTCCTGCGGGTGCACCCCTCGAACTTCCGCGTCACCGGCTTCACCAGCGCGCCGGGGGTCGGCGAGCTGGCCGGCCTCGGCGTGCCGCTGGTCGTGGACATCGGCTCGGGGCTGCTCGCGCCGCACCCGCTGCTGCCCGACGAACCGGACGCGGCGAGCGCGCTGCGCGCCGGTGCGACCGTGGTGACCGCCAGCGGCGACAAGCTGCTGGGCGGTCCGCAGGCCGGGCTGCTGCTGGGCGACGCCGACGTGGTGCACCGGCTGCGCCGTCACCCGGCCGCCCGCGCGCTGCGCGTGGACAAGCTGACCCTGGCGGCCCTGGAGGCCACCCTCCGCGGCCCGCGGCCCCCGGTCGCGCGCGCCCTGGCCGCCGACGTCGTCGACCTGCTCGCGCGGGCCCGGGACCTGGCGCGGGCACTGGCCGACCGGGGCGTGGACGCGGAGGCGGTGCCCAGCTCGGCGGCCGTCGGCGGTGGGGGCGCGCCGGGCGTGGAGCTGCCGAGCGCGGCGGTGAGCCTGCCCGAGCGGTACGCGCCCGCCCTGCGCGGCGGGCGACCGCCCGTGGTGGGCCGGGTCGAGCGCGGCCGGTGCCTGCTCGACCTGCGGACCGTGGACCCGGCCGACGACGACCGGTTGCGCGAGGCCGTGCTGCGGTGCGGGGTGCCGGGGTGAGGGTGGTCGCGACCGCGGGCCACGTGGACCACGGCAAGTCCACGCTGATCCGCGCGCTGACCGGGATGGAGCCAGACCGCTGGGCCGAGGAGCGCAGGCGCGGGCTGACCATCGACCTCGGTTTCGCGTGGACGCGGCTGCCCTCCGGGCCGGTGGCGTTCGTGGACGTGCCGGGCCACGAGCGGTTCACCGCCAACATGCTGGCGGGCGTGGGACCGGTGCCCGCCGCGCTGTTCGTGGTGGCAGCGGACGAGGGGTGGCGGGCGCAGTCGACCGAGCACCTGGCCGCGCTGCACGCGCTCGGCGTCCGCCACGGCCTGCTCGTGGTGACCCGCTCGGACCTGGCCGACCCGGGGCCCGCGCTGGCCGAGGCGGGGGAGCGGTTGGCGGCGACCTCGCTGGCCGGCGTGCGGTCGCTGGCGGTCAGCGGTCGCACCGGGGAAGGGCTGGCGGAGCTGCGGGCCGCGTTGGACGAGGTGGCGCGGGCGCTGCCCGAACCGGACCCGGGCGCCGACGTGCGGTTGTGGGTGGACCGCTCGTTCACCGTGCGCGGCGCCGGCACGGTGGTCACCGGGACGCTCGGCGCGGGCACGATCCGGGTCGGCGACGAGCTGGAGCTGGGCGGTGCGCGCGTGCCGGTGCGGGGGGTGCAGGCGCTGGGTGAGCCGGTCGACCTGGTGCGGGGCGTCGCGCGGGTCGCGGTGAACCTGCGGGGGGTGGAGCGGGACCGGGTGGGGCGTGGTGACGCGCTGCTCACCCCGGGCCGGTGGGTGGAGACCCGCGAGGTGGACGTGCGGCTGACCGATGCCCGGGTGGCGGGCGCGGAGGTGCCGGACGCGGTGGTGGCGGTCGCGGGGGTGGCGGACGCGATGGCGGGCATGGCTGTGGGCATGGGGGCGGCGGTCGCGGGTTCAGCGGTCGCAGGTTCGGCGGGCGCGGGCTCGGGAAGGGTGCCTGCCCGCCTCGTGCTGCACCTCGGCTCGGCGGCCGTGCCCGTGCACGTCCGGCCCCTGGGCCCGGACACCGCCCGCCTGGTCCTCTCCCGCCCCCTCCCGCTGCGCGCGGGTGACCGTGGCCTGCTGCGCGACCCGGGCCGTCACCGGATCGCCGCCGGCGTGGTCGCCCTCGACGTCCGCCCGCCCGCGCTGACCAGGCGCGGCGCGGCCCGGCAGCGGGGCCTGGACCTGGCCGGCGACGTGGCGGCGGCCCACCTGCGGGCACGGGGCGTGGTCGCCGCGCGCGAACTGCGGGTGCTGGGTTTCGGCGACGTGGGCGAGCAGGTGGGGGAGTGGCGGGTCGATCCCGCCCACCGGGCCGAACTGGCGCGGCGGGTCCCCGAGGCGATCGCCGAGTGGCGGGACGGGCACCCGCTGGACCCGGGCGTCCCGGTGGACGTGCTGGCCCGGCGCCTGGGCGCGCCCCCGGAGGTCGTCGAGCGGTTGGCGCCGCGCGTCGTGGCCGGTCGCGTGCCCACCGCGCCGGACCTGCCGCCCGCCGTGGAGCGGGCCGTCGCGGCGGTGGAGGCGGACCTGGCGCGCGAGCCGTTCCAGGCGCCCGACGCGGCGCGGCTCGCGGAACTCGGCCTCGGCGGCCGGGAGATCGCGGCGGCGGTGCGGGTCGGCAGGCTGCTGCGCGTGGCCGACGGGGTCGTGCTCGCCCCCGACGCACCGCGCCGCGCGGCCGACGTGCTGGCCGGGCTGCCCGCGCCGTTCACCGCCGCCCGGGCCAAGCAGGCCCTGGGCACCACCCGGCGGGTGGCGGTGCCGCTGTTGGAGCTGCTGGACTCGCTGGGCCTGACCCGACGCCTGCCCGACCACACCCGGGTGGTGCCGTGACGCCCCGGGACCGCCCGTCCCGCCCCACCTGACCGGCTCGGGCTACTCGGCCTGCCCCGTCGCCTCCCGGACCAGGTCCGCGTCCCGTCGCGCCGCCCGTTCCCGCTGCGGCACCACCACGTACCGGGGGTCCTGCGTGGACGCCACCCCGGCCTCGAACACCGCGAACCGCTGCAACGCGCTGCCCGCGAGCAGCGCCGCCCCCGACAGCACGGCCACCACCCGGCTGCGCCGCCCTCCCAGCGCCGCGCCCAGCACACCACCGGCGGTCAGCAGCTCCGCCCACCGCCGCAGCCGCCCCGCCCGGCCGGACCCGTACGCCTCGCGCACCAACCCCAGCCGGAAGTCCATGACCCGTGACGCCACCAGTTCCGCGGTCCCGCCCAGCACCGCGAACGCCCGTGCCGGACCGGCCTGCGACACCGGCGCGCACACCATGCCCAGCCCGCCGGACGCGGCCGCCGCCGACCCGGTGAACACGAACGGCAGGTGCGGGTGCGCCTCGTGCCACGCGGGCACGGCCGTCTGCGACAGCAGCACGGCGGTGTAGGACGCCACGGCGGGCGCGAGGGCCGCCGACGAGGCGCCCGCCGGTCGCGCCGCCCACCGCAGCAGCCTGCCGAGCCGCCACCGCTCGGGCAGCACCTCGGCGACCGCCGCCACGCCCACGCCGGGCCCGTAGGCGACCAGGAACCACGTGCCCACGCTCATCGGCGAGGTCGGCTTGGCGACCCGCAGCATGTGCAGGAACCGCTCCGGCCGCCCCAGGTCCATCACCAGGAACACCAGCCCGGCGCCCAGCGAGACCAGCGCGCCCAGCCGCCCGGTCCGCCGCAGCGCGGGCCGTCCCGTGAGGTCCGCGCCCACCGCGAGCAGCGTCGAACCCGCCGACAGGCCGCCCGCGAACAGGTAGGCGGGCACCGGCCACTCCCACGCGGGGCGCTGGAGCACCGGCCGGCCGTAGTAGGAGCGGAACTCCGCGTCCGGCACGACCGACCCGTCACCCCGCCCGCCGGTCCGCCCGCCACCGCGTCCGCCGGCCTGCCCGCCACCGCGTGCCATCAGCGGCCCCCCGCGAACGCGACCACCGCCGCGGCGGCGAACGCCACCGCCGCCAACCCCGCCCGCTTCCACATCGCCGGCAGGTCGCGCGTCGGCACCACCGGGTCCGGCGGCAGCCCGTACACCTCCGGCTCGTCCAGCAGCAGGAAGAACGCCCCGTTGCCGCCCACCCCGTCCTCCGGGTCCGCCCCGTACAGCCGCGCACCCGCCTCGCCGCGCTCCCGCAGCCGCTCGACCCGCTCGGCCGCCCGCGCCCGCAACTCGTCCAGCTCGCCGAACTGGATGGAGTCGGTCGGGCACGCCTTGGCGCACGCCGGCTCCTCGCCCACGCGCAGCCGGTCGTAGCACAGCGTGCACTTCTGCGCCCGCCCGTCACCCTCGCGGCGCTGGATCACCCCGTAGGGGCAGCCCGACACGCAGTAGCCGCACCCGTTGCAGATGTCCTGCTGCACCACGACCGTGCCGAACTCGGTGCGGAACAGCGCCCCGGTCGGGCACACGTCCAGGCAACCCGCGTGCGTGCAGTGCTTGCACACGTCCGACGCCATCAGCCACCGGAAGTCGGTGCGCGCCTCCGGTCCCGTCCGCGCGCCCGGCCGGTCGAACGACGGCATCCCCAGGTCCTCCGGCGCGGGCCGCCGCTGCTCCACGAACGCCACGTGCCGCCACGCGTCCGCGCCGAGGTGCCCGGTGTTGTCGAAGGACATCCCGAGCAGGTCGAAGCCCGCGTCCGGCACCTGGTTCCACTCCTTGCACGCCACCTCGCACGCCTTGCAGCCGATGCACACCGAGGTGTCGGTGAAGAACCCCATGCGCGGCGGGTGGTCGGCGTCGTAGCCGGCCTCGCCCGCCACGTCGGGCAGCGGCCCGGACAGCCGGTTCTCGGTCACGGGTCCTCCTCGGTGTGCGCCGGACCGGTGGTGTGGACGTGCGTGCCGGTCTCGGCGGTGATCCCGGCCCGCCGCCGGTAGTCCTCCAGGTACCGCAGCAGCGAGGTGCCGCGCGGCCGGCGCCCCCGCCGCACGTCGCAGGTCGCGACCTTGGACTCCTGGATGAACACGTTCGGGTCGACCACCACGCCGAACAGGTCGTTGGGCGAGTCGCCGGTCACCAGCCCGGTGGCGCCCCAGTGGTAGGGCAGCCACACCTGGTGCACCAGGCGGTCGTGCACCGGCAGGGACCGCATCCGGTCGGTGACCACCACGCGCGCCTCCACGGCGGCCCGGCTGGTGATCACGTGCGCCCAGCCCAGGTGGTCCAGCCCGCGCTCCCGCGCCAGCTCCGGCGACACCTCCACGAACAGCTCCGGCTGGAGCTCGGCCAGGTGCGGCAGGGTCCGGCTCATGCCGCCCGCCGTGTGGTGCTCGGTCAGCCGGGCCGTGGTCAGCACGTACGGGAACACCTCGCCGCGCGGTTCCGGCGGCGCCGGGTTCGACGGGTTGTCCGGCCGCCCGTAGACCTTGCGCGTCGGGTTGCCCTGCTGGGGGTAGAGCGAGTTGCGCACCGGCGACTCGTGCGGCTCGTAGTGGGTGGGCAGCGGGCCGTCCGCCAGGCCGCTGGGCGCGAACAGCCAGCCCTTGCCGTCGGCCTGCATGATGAACGGGTCGTCGCCGCGCAGCGCGTCCGGGCCGACCGCGCCCGGCGGCGGCACGTGGTCCGGCGGCTTGGTGCGCTCGAAGTCCGGCACGTCGTGACCGGTCCACTCGCCGCGCTCCGCGTCCCACCACACCAGCGCCTTGCGCTCGCTCCACGGCCGCCCCTCCGGGTCGGCGGAGGCGCGGTTGTAGAGCACGCGGCGGTTCATCGGCCACGCCCAGCCCCACTCGGTGGCGTACAGGTCCTGCTCCTGCCCTGGTTTGCGGCGGGCGGCCTGGTTGACGCCGTCGGCGTAGACGCCGCTGTAGATCCAGCAGCCCGCGGCGGTGGTGCCGTCGGCCTTCAGCTCGGTGTAGCCGCCGACGGGCCGGCCGGTGGTCAGGTCGACGCCGTTGATCCGGCGCAGCACGTCGTCGGCCTGCGGCTCGTCCCCGACGACCGCGTAGTCCCACCACAGGTCCAGCAGCGGCCGGTCGCGCTCGTCGGTGGAGCCCGCCAGCCGCTCCCTGAGCAGCCGGCCCAGGTGGTAGAAGAACCACAGCTCGGAGCGCTGGTCGCCCCGGGGCTCCACGGCCTTCTCGCGCCACTGGAGCATCCGCTGGGTCTGGGTGAACGTGCCCTCCTTCTCCACGTGCGAGGCGGCGGGGAAGAAGAACACCTCGGTGCGGCACCGCTCCGGCACGATCTCGCCGGTCTCGACCTCGGGCGAGTCCTTCCAGAAGCTCGCCGACTCGATCATGGTCAGGTCGCGGACCACGAGCCAGTCGAGGTTGGCCATGCCCAGGCGCTGGAGCCTGCCGTGCGCGGAGCCCACCGCCGGGTTCTGGCCGAGCAGGAAGTAGCCGAAGACCTTGCCGTCGACCATGTCCATGACCGTGCGGTAGGTGCCGTGGTCGCCCGTGATGCGCGGCAGGTAGTCGAAGCGGTAGTCGTTCTCCGCCGTGGCCCCGTCGCCCCAGTACTCCTTGAGCAGCGAGACGGCGTAGGCGTCGGCGTTGCGCCAGAAGCCCTTCTGGTGGTCGGCGCGGATCGAGTCCACGTAGGACGCCAGGTCGGTGTGCTCGGGCGTCGGCATCGGCAGGTAGCCGGGCAGCAGGTTGAACAGCGTCGGGATGTCGGTGGAGCCCTGGATGCTGGCGTGGCCGCGCAGCGCGAACACCCCGCCGCCGGGCCGGCCGATGTTGCCCAGCAGGAGCTGGATGATCGAGCCCGCGCGGATGCACTGGGCGCCCGTGCTGTGCTGGGTCCAGCCGACGCTGTAGACCAGCGCGCCCGTGCGCTCGCGGCCGGAGTTGGCCGTCCACAGGTCGCAGACCGCCCGGAACACCTCCTCGGACACGCCGCAGACGCGCGCCACGACCTCCGGGGTGTAGCGGCTGAAGTGCCGCTTGAGGATCTGGTAGACGCACCTCGGGTGTCGGAGGGTGGGGTCGGCGGCGATCCGGTCGCTGCCGCCCTCGACCTTCGGCCCGCCGCTGCCGTGCTGGTAGGACGCCGAGGTCTCCTTGGCCGACGAGCCCTCGTGCTGCTCGGCGGACTCGTCCCGGTCGACGGTCTCGTACTGCCACGACGTCGGGTCGTAGGACGCGGTCGCCTCGTCGTAGCCGCTGAACAGCCCGTCCAGGTCCTCGGTGTCCCGGTAGTCCTCGCTGACCAGGAACGACGCGTTCGTGTAGGCCACCAGGTACTCGCGGAAGTCCAGCTCGTTGGCCAGGACGTGGTTGACCACCCCGCCCAGGAACGCGATGTCGCTGCCCGCGCGCAGCGGCACGTGCAGGTCGGCGTGCGCGCTCGTGCGGGTGAACCGCGGGTCGATGTGCAGGACCTTCGCGCCGCGCTCCTTGGCCTCCATCACCCACTGGAAGCCCACCGGGTGGGCCTCGGCCATGTTGGAGCCCATGATGACGATGACGTCGGAGTTGATCAGGTCCTGCTGGTAGTCCGTCGCGCCGCCGCGACCGAAGGAGGCTCCCAGACCGGGAACCGTGGCGGAGTGTCAAATGCGCGCCTGGTTCTCGATCTGGAGGGCGCCGAGCGCGGTGAACAGCTTCTTGATCAGGTAGTTCTCTTCGTTGTCCAGGGTGGCGCCGCCGAGGCTCGCGAACCCGAGCGTGTGGCGGACGCGCCTGCCGTCCTCGTCGACGTCCTGCCAGCCCTTGGCGCGGGCGTCCAGGACCCGGTCCACGACCATCCCCATGGCCCGGTCGAGGTCCAGTTCCTGCCACTCGGTGCCGTAGGGCGGGCGGTAGAGGACCTTCTGCGCGCGTTGCGGCCCGGTGACCAGTTGGGTGCTGGCCGAGCCCTTGGGGCACAGGCGACCGCGCGAGATCGGGCTGTCCGGGTCGCCCTCGACCTGGATCACCCGGTCGTCGGCCACGTAGACCCGCTGGCCGCAGCCGACCGCGCAGTAGGGGCAGACGGACTTGGCGACGCGGTCGGCGTCGGCGGTGCGGGCGCGCAGGCCGGCGGAGCGGTCGGAGCGGGCGGCCTCGCCCCGGCCCAGCGGGTCGGACCCGGTGAGCTGCCGGAACACCGGCCACGACGACAGCCACCGCCGCAGGTCCACGCCCACCTCCTCACGACCACGACCAGGGATCCATGCTGGCACCTCCGGGTGGCGCCCGCACGTCGGCGGGGACCGGGGCGGTCCCCGCCGACGTGGCGCGGGTCGTGACGTGGAGCGGATCAGCAGGTGATGCTGACCGGCGGCGTCTGCCCGACCAGGTGGAGCGGCGAGTTGGCGTACCCGGCCTTGGTGAACGTCGCGGCACCCGCGCTGAAGTACGTCGCGGTGAGGCCGGGGCACCCGAACACGGCGAACTGGGAGGCGGCGACGTCGTTGACCGCGGAGGCGAACCGCTCGGCGATGTTGACGCCGCCGCCGGTGTAGAGGCCGACCCGCAGCCAGATCTGGTCGACGGGAGCGGTGCACGACGCCTCGGCGTCGGCGCGCACGGCCCCGCCGCTGTCGTAGGCGTAGGTGACGTAGCCACCGCAGTAGATGACGTCGGCCGTGCCCACGTCGCCGTCCGCGGTCCTGGTCAGGGTCGTGGAGAAGGACGTCGTGGAGAGGGGTGCGGCGGAGACGGGCGCCGGGCGTCCTGGTCCCGGTGACGGGGCCGCGCCGGCCGGGAGGGTGCTCCCGGCGGCGCACAGGACGACGAGGGCGGAGACGAGTGCGAGTGCGCGGAGTTGTCGCATGTCGGTCCTCCGGTGAGGTGGTGGGGCGCGGGAAGCCTGTCACCGGGGCAGGGGCGGGGTCTTCGTGACGGAGCGCGAAGGAGCGCCGCGCCGGTCCGGCGGGTTTGCGCCTTCCCGTGAGGCCGTCCGGGGTCACCGCCCCGCCGGGCGCAGGACCGGGGTCAGGGCCAGCGCGGGCACCAGCAGCAGCGGCACGACCAGCAGCGCCCGCAGCACGCCCACGTGCTCGCCGAGCAGGCCCACGACCGGGGGACCGGCCAGGAACGCCGTGTAACCGATGAGCGCCACCACGCTCACCCGCGCCGCCGCCCGCGCCGGGTCGTCCGCGGCTGCGCTCACGCCCACCGGGAAGCCCAGCGACGTGCCCAGGCCCCACAGCGCGACCCCCGCCACCGCGACCGCCGGCCCGCCGAGCACGGCCGCCACCACGCCGGCGACCGCCAGCAGCATGCCGCCCAGCACCACCGGCACCCGGCCCCAGCGGTCCAGGACGCCCGCGCCCGCCACGCGGCCCAGCGTCATCGCGCCCACGAACACCCCGAACACCGCCGCCCCCGCCGCGACCACCGTGCCCAGGCTCCACAGGCCGTGGAAGCGCGGCATGACCGCCCGGTCCAGCAGCCGCTCGACCTCGGCCGCCTCCACGTTCATCGCCACGTTGCACGTGCCCGTGCCGCAGCCGAGGGCGAACAGGCCGAGCGCCGCGCCCGCGACGGACGGCAGCGCGCCCACGGCCGTGCCCGTGACCACCAGGCCGGCCGCGACCAGCCCGGTCGACAGGCGGACGGTGCGGCGGGTGCCGAGGCGGTGGGTGATCGCGCCGGCGGTGACCATCGCCAGCACGGAGCCCGCCGAGAGCGCCAGCAGCACCAGGCCGAGCGCGCCCGAGCCCAGCCCCAGGGCGTCGCGGGCGGCCGGGACGCGGGAGAACCACGTGGCCACGGCCAGGCCGTTGAGGCCGAACGTGGCACCCACGCCGACCACGAGGGGGCGCGGGGCAGCCGGGGTGCCGGCTCGGGTGGGCGGGGTGGTGCGGGTGCCCCGGGTGGCGGGCATGGGCGCTCCTCTCGGCGGTCGGGGGAACCCCATGCCTGGAAGCGCTTCCACCGCAAGCGGTGGGGCGGCCGGTGGGGTTGCCGGGGCCGAAGTGGCAGTGGTCCGCGTGGTGGGGCTCCTCGTGGCCGCTCCCTCACCCCTGGAAGCGCTCTCACCCGAGTGGCACACTGGCCCGGTGGTCCGCAGGGTGACGCTGGAGGACGTGGCGCGCGTCGCGGGCGTGTCCCCGGCGACGGCGTCCCGCGCGTTGAGCGGTCGCGGTTTCGCGTCGCCCTCCACGCGTGCGCGGGTCGCCTCCGCCGCCGGGGAACTCGGTTACGTGCCGAACGCCGCCGCCCGCGCCCTGGCCACCGACGGCGGCCCGCGCGTCGCGGTCGCGGTCGGCGGCCGGACGGCGCACGTGCTGGCCGACCCCTACGTCGGGCGCGTGGTCGCGGCTGCCGCGGCGGTGGCCGGGGCGCACGAGGCGGGCGTGTCGCTGCACTGGCTGCCCCTGCACGACCCCGGCGAGCTGGCGCGCCTGGGCGAGAACCGGGGCGTCGGCGGCATCGTGGTGGTCAACCCGACCGCGGAGCTGCTGGCCGCTGTCCCCCGGGCGGTGCGCGGGCGGGTCGCGGCCATCGGCGTCGGCGCGCGCGACGTGCCGTCGTTCGACGTCGACAACGGCGGCGGCACCGCCGGCGTGGTGGCCCACCTGCTGTCCTCCGGTCGGCGGCGGGTCGCGATGGTCACCGGGGCGACGTGGCTGCCGTGCGTCCGGCGCGCCGTCACCGCCTACGAGCGGGTGGTGGGCGAGGCGGGCTGCCCGGTCAGGCTGGTGCCGGGCGACTTCACCGCGTCCCGGGGCGAGGCGGCGGCGCTGGAGGTCCTGGCCCGCTGGCCGGACACCGACGCGGTCTACGCGTTGGGCGACCTGAGCGCGTTGGGCGCGTTGGCGGCCCTGCGGCGGACGGGGGTGGACGTGCCCGGTGACGTGGCGGTCGCGGGGTTCGACGACCTCGCCGCCGCGTCCCCGAACCGCCTGACCACCAGCACCAACCCGGTGGAGGAGATCGCCGCCGGGGCCGCGGCGGCGGTGCTGGACCGGTACCGCGGCGCCCCCGAGCGGCTGTACGCGTCGACGTTGGTGCTGCGCGACAGCGCCTGAGCGTTCCGCACCCGGGGGAGCGGGTGATCACCGATACTCGACCCGTCCGAGCACCCGTTCCTGCACCCGTCCGGAAGCGAGAACCATGCAGCGCAGCCTCTTATGGGCGGCAGGCGTCCTCGTCGGCGTCACCGCGGTCCTGCTCGTCGTGCCCATCTGGTTCCTGAACGCCGACCAGTACCAGGCGCTGGCCACCGGGGTGCAGGCGCTGGGGGTCACCGTCGCGCTGGTCTTCGGCGCGGGCACGCTCCTGTCCGACAGCCGGGACCGCAAGGTCGACCGGGCGCTGGGCCTGCACGCCGAGCTGACCACCGGCGACGTGCAGGCCGCGCGGGTCCGCCTGCTCCTCCACCTCCAGGGGAACCGCGAGGGCGGGAAGGTCGAGCAGGTGTCGCTGGCCCGGCTGCGCACCGACGAGCGGTTCGCCGCCTACCCCGACCCGGCGCACGGCAGGCCGCTGCGGGACGCCAACGTGGTGCTGCGGCACTTCGACCGCGTCAACGCGGCGCGGGTCGCCGGCATCGTCGAGCCCGACCTCCTGCACGAGCTGATCGGCGTGCACGCCCTGTGGTGGGACCGGGCGATCGCGCGCGACGACGGCGAGATGCTGCGGCGCGGCCTGGCGGAGCTGGCCGACTGGACCGACCGGCACAGCCGCACGAGGGCGCGGGGCGCGCACTACCTGGACCACTGGGCGGGGTACCTCGGCCGCGACTTCGCCGCCCCGGCCGAGGACCCCGCCGCGCTCCCGTGAGGAGCGGGCCTACAGCTCCAGGCTCCACCGGTCGAGCTGACCCGTGCCCACCCAGATGTGGTTGTGCACCTTGAGCTGCCACGTGCCGGCGCGGGTCTCGCGGGACAGGTCGACGGTGAAGGTGTTGCCGGGGTCCGGCAGGGTGCTCGCGAGCTGGTGCTGGAGGCGGTAGGTCGTGCCGTCCGGGGCGACCAGGTCCAGGGTGATGAGGGAACCGGTCATGCCCTTGAAGCGCACCTCGACGCGCGAGGCGGACCGGGCGTTGCCCGCGCAACCCGTGACGGTCGTGCTCACGACCACCGGCGGGGTGCGGGTGACCACCGGCGTGTCGGTGTCGTCGGTCCTGGTGCACGCGGTCGGCGGTTCGGGCACCGGCGCGTAGGGGGCCGCGGTGTGGCGCGCCGAGTGCAGCAGCATGGGCAGCGCCTTGGGCCAGAAGAACCCGTCCTGGCAGGAGTGCGCGGGGAAGAACCCGCCGCACGCCTCCTCCGGCGACGGGCCCAGCTCCCACACGAAGGACGCCACGCCGAGGTCGTCGTAGACCCAGTCGTCGGTGGTGCCCGACGCGGCGTAGAGCACCTGCCCGGACTGCCCGTACCGCCAGCCGGGGCCCGCCAGCTCGGCCAGCTCCTGGGCGAGGTCCCGCAGCGCCGCGTCGTTGCCGGTGCGCCGGTCGACCGCGCCGCCGCTCCAGGGGAACAGCACGTAGTTGCCGTAGCTGTGCAGGGACAGCACCAGGCCCGTGGTGTCGGTGGGCGCGGGCTGGGCGGGGTCGGCCGGGCGGCGGTCGCGGTACAGGGACCGCCACAGCGCTTGCAGCGCCCGGGTCTCCGGCTCCGAGTCGGGTCCGGTGCCCCGGAACGTCTGGTCGCACTGCTGCTCGGAGGCGTTCTGGAGGCCCCGGTTCGAGCCGGTGTTGCGGTTGAGGTCCACCCCGTGGTGGCTGTGGGACGCCGTGCCGCAGGTGGTGCCCTGGAGGTCGGTGTCGTTGCCGTTCTTGCGGTGGGGGACCGGCGAGTCGCCGCCCCGCTGGACGTTCTCCACGCCGTCGGGGTTGGCGACGGGGACGACCCAGAACTCGGTGGTGTCGAGCAGGGCGGAGACCTCCGGGTCGGCGCCGGAGGTGAGGTGGTCGATCCAGCGCCAGGCGACCTCGCCGGTGGTCAGCTCGCGCGCGTGGAGCTGGCCCATGACGAAGAAGCGCGGTTTGGGCGCGTCGGGGTTCAGCGCGCAGTCGCCGGGGCGCTTGCGGGTGATGCAGATGGCGCGCAGGTCGTGCCCTCCCCGGCCCCGGGTCTTCAGCCAGGAGTCGCCGTAGTCGACGACGGTGGCCAGGTCGGGGTGGTCGCGGGCGACCCGGTCCAGGTGGGCGTGGTGCGCGGCGACGGTGCGGTACCCGCCGTGGAAGGTGTCGGCGGTGGCCTCGAACCGCTCCGCGGGCGCGGGCAGCACCTGGTCCAGGGCGGCGTCGAACCCGGCTCGTCCGAGCGCGGCGCCCGTGGTCGAGTCGCCCATCACGAAGAGGCTGTCGCCCTCGCGGTGCTCCATCACGTCGAAGCCGCCGGTGAACAGGCCCTGCTCGGCGCCGAGCGGGGCGTGCACCTCGTAGAGGTGGGCGCGCTCGTCGGGGAGGGCGCGGTCGTCGGGGGCCGCCGTCGCGGGGCCGGTCGCCGCGAGCAGGGTGCCGGCGCACAGCAGGGCGATCGCTGATCGCTTGCGGTTCATCGAGTCCTTCCTCGGCAGGGGAGGCGGTGGTGCCGATCAGCCTCCCAGCGATCTTCGGCGCGGGAGCTGTCGATCACGACAGGAAGGCGAAGTGTGCCTGTATGTACCTGAGTGACACTGTCATGTTGACAGTGTCAGGTATGGTGGTGGGGTGGGCGACGAGGAGCTGTGGACGATCGGGCAGCTGCCGGACCGGGTCGCCGCGCTGCTGGCCGACAACTACGACGGCCAGCGCAGCGGCCGGGTGCGGGAGCTGCCGAACGGCCGTGCCATCCGCTGGTACACGACCATCGGGCTGGTGGACCGGCCGGTGGCGAACCGGGGGCGCACCGCGCTGTACGGGCGGCGGCACCTGCTCCAGGTCGTCGCGGTCAAGAAGCTCCAGGCGGCCGGGCACACGCTCGCCGAGATCCAGGCGATGACGGTCGGCGCGTCCGACCGGAGGCTGGCCGAACTGGCGGGGGTGGCGCGGCCGGAGGGGGTGGCGCGGGCCGGTGGGGTGGCGGGGTCGGGTGGGGTGGCGCGGCCGGAGGGGGTGGCGCGGGCCGGTGGGGCGACGGGGTCGGGTGAGGCGGCGGAGACGGGCGGGGCCGCGGTGGCCGCACCGGAACCCGCGCGCAGCCGGGAGTTCTGGCGCGAACGGCCCGTGGCCCCGCCGCCCTCCGCTGCCGCACCGCCTGCCGCTGGTCCTGCTGCCGCTGGGCCCGCCGTCGCTGCCGGGTCCGCCGCCGTGCCCGCCCTGCGCCTCGCGGACGGCGTCACCCTCGTGCTCCACACCGCCGACCGCACCCCCACCCCCGCCGAACTCGCCGCGATCGAAGCCGCCGCGGCGCCACTGCTCGACCTGCTCACCCGCACGGGTCTGGCCCCGACCACTGGAGAGGACAAGGGATGACCACCCGCATCGGAGTCGTCGACGTCACCGGGGACCGCCGGCCCACCGAGGACGACGGCCTGGGCTGCCTGCGCACCGGGCGCGGCAACCTCCCGCTGGAGGCCTTGGACGTGCACGCGGCCGTCACCGGGCTCGCCTCGCTGACCACCATCACCCAGGTCTTCCACAACCCGCACGACGAACCGCTCGAAGCGACCTACGTCTTCCCCCTGCCCGCCCGCGCGGCCGTGACCGCGCTGCGCGTGGAGGCCGACGGCCGCGTGGTCGAGGGCGTGCTGAAGGAGCGCGGCGAGGCCAGGGTCGACTACGACCGGGCCGTGTCCGAGGGCAAGCGCGCCGCCATCGCCGAGGAGGAGCGGCCCGGCGTGTTCACCACGCGCGTCGGCAACATCGTCCCCGGCGAGCGGGTCACCGTGCGGCTCACCCTGGCCGGCGTGCTGGCCTACGAGGACGACGCCGCCGAGTACCGCCTCCCGCTGGTCGTCGCGCCCCGCTACATCCCCGGCACGCCGCTGCCCGGCGGCCAGGTCGGCGACGGCGTCGCCCCCGACACCGACGCGGTGCCGGACGCCTCCCGGATCAGCCCACCGGTGCTGCTGCCGGGCTTCCCGAACCCGGTCCGGCTGTCCCTGGTGGTGGACGTGGACCCGGCCGGCCTGCCACCCGCCCAGCCGTCGGCCAGCCTGCACGCGACCGTCACCGAGGAGACCGCCGGCGGGTACCGGGTCCGCGTCGAGCCGGGCGCGCGGGTGGACCGGGACTTCCTGCTCCGCCTGAGGTTCGCCGACGCCGACGTGGTCCGCACGTCGCTGGCGGTGCGCCCGGACGAGGACGGTCGCGGCGGCACGTTCGCGCTGACCGTGCTGCCGCCGGCGGGCACCGGGCCGGCGAAGGGCCGGGACGTGGTGCTCGTGCTGGACCGGTCGGGCTCCATGCACGGCTGGAAGGTGGTCGCGGCGCGCCGGGCCGCGAGCCGCGTGATCGACTCGCTCGGCGCGGGCGACCGGTTCGCCGTGCTGGCGTTCGACAACCACCTGGACAGCCCGGCCGCGCTGCCCGAGGGGCTGGCCGAGGCGACCGACCGCAACCGCTACCGCGCGGTGGAGTTCCTGGCGGGCCTGGACGCGCGGGGCGGCACCGAGATGCTCGCCCCGCTGCGGCGGGCGGCGGAGCTGCTGGGCGGGGAGGGCGAGCGGGAACGCGTGCTGGTCCTGGTGACCGACGGGCAGGTGGGCGACGAGGACCGGTTGCTGCGCGAGGTCGCGACCGGCCTGGCGGGCGTGCGCGTGCACACCGTGGGCATCGACCGCGCGGTCAACGCGGCGTTCCTCCAACGGCTGGCCGGGAGCACCGGCCGCTGCGAGCTGGTCGAGTCCGAGGACCGGCTGGACGAGGCCATGCGGCGGATCCACCACCGCATCGGCGCGCCCGTGCTGACCGGCCTGGACGTGCGGCCCGCCGGCCTGGCCGTGGAGGACGGTTCGCTGGCGCCCGCGCCGCTGCCCGACCTGTTCCCCGGCGCGCCGGTCGTGGTCACCGGTCGGTACGCGGGCGAGCCGGCCGGCGCGGTGGAGGTCACCGGCTCGGGCGGTTGGCGGCAGCGGGTGGACGCCTCGGCGAGCGACAACCCGGCGCTGGCCGCCGTGTGGGCCAGGGCGCGGGTGCGCGACCTGGAGGACCGGTACGTGGTGGGCGCGGGTGACCGGAGCGGGCTGGAGCGGCGGATCGTGGAGACGTCGTTGCGCTTCGGCGTGCTGTCCCGGTTCACCGCGTTCGTGGCGGTGGACGAGCGGGTGGTCAACGAGGGCGGCCGGGTGCGGCGGGTGACGCAGCCGGTCGAGCTGCCCGACGGCTGGACCGCGCCGGACGACCGGTTCGCCCCGGTGGCGGGTGGGTTCGGCGCGCCGGCCGGGATGCCGATGGCCGCGTTCGCCGCCGCGCCCGCCGGGGTCACCGCCAGGCTCGGGGAGATGCCGCGCAAGCGCGCGGGCCGGCCGCTCGCGGGGTCGCCGCCCGTTCCGCCGCTCGTTCCGCCGCCCGCGCCGATGCCCGCCGCGCCGGAGTCCACCGCGGGGTCCGCTGCTCCGGGTTCCGCTGCGCCGAAGCCTGCCTCGCCGGGTTCCGCCGCGCCGGGCTCGACCACCCCCGGCTCGACCACCCCCGGCTCGACCACCCCGGATCCGGCCGCCCCGGACGTGACCGCGTTCCTCACCGAGGCGCTGGCCGAGCTGCGCGGCGCGGACGACCCGGGTGCGCGCACGCTCCTGCTGAGCCGCCTGCACGAGGCGATCACCCGCCACCTGCCCGCCTGGCGGGCGGCCGGCGCGTCCGCCGAGCTGACCGGGGCGCTGACCCGCCTGACCGCCGAACTGTCCGCCCCGACCACCGACCGGGCGGAGGTCGAACGCCGCCTGCGGCTCGCGATCACGACCCTGGAGGAGCTGGTCGAGCCCCGCCGGCGCAAGCCGTTCTGGAAGCGGTGACACCTCGGGGGGCGGGCGGACGGACGCCCGCCCCCCCGCGTCAGGCCACCGGGTGGAACGTGACGGTGAACCCGGTGCACTGGCGGCACTGCCGGACGACCTGGTTGCCCGGCTCGGTGTCGTGCCGGGACCACGCGTAAGCCTTGGGGCAGCGGGAGGACAGGGCGTTGCTGTAGGCGGTCCGCGCGTCGCGGTCGGGGTTGGTGCACAGCATCGGCCTGCCGTCGGCCCAGCGGGTCAGGTTCTCCGGCGGGCAGTGCGGCAGCAGGTCCTCCGGGCAGCCCACGGCGGTGCACTCGGTGGAGCCCGGCGGGGTTGCGCCGTCGCGCGCCTCGATGGTGATGGGCAGCGAGAACGCGTTGACGTAGCTGACGTTGTACCAGGGCGCGAGCCAGTCGCCGCGGTCGAAGTTGAACTCGGCCAGGCTCGCCGGCCGCTCCCCGGTGGTGCAGCGGTCCGACAGCGGGCCGCAGTCACCGACCCGGCAGCGGAACGTGCTGCCGGACGTGCCGGTGCAGTCCTGGCGGGCGAAGAACTTGCCGCGCCAGTGGTTCGGCGCGCTCGACTCGGGGATCGTGACGGTGGCCGACTGGCCGTTCCGCAGGGTGGGCAGGCCGGTCAGGGGGCGGGAGCCGTCTGCGTTGACCGTGCTGCCGATCCACACGGTTCGACCGGACCGGTTGACGAAGGTGACCGTGTGGTCGGCCGCGGCGGCGACCGGCGGGGTCACCGCGGCGAGGGCGGCGATGACAGTGACCACCGCGCACGAGAACCTGCGCATCGCTCCTCCTCCGGGCGAGGTCAGGGGACGGACCGGTAGGCCACGCCGGTGGTGTTCGGCGTGGTCCCGTCGTACAGGCCGGTCGGGCTGGTTCGCGTGGACAGCGAGAACCACGCGAACCGCTCGACGTAGGGCAGGCCGTTGAGCTTGGCGGCGGAGCGGCGCGCGAAATCGGCCTGCTGGGCCTGGCTCGGGTACCCGGGCCGCGGGCCGGTGAAGTCGATCAGGCCGTACTCGGTCAACCAGATCGGCTTGCGGTACCGGTCGTAGACCGCCTGGAGGTAGCCCTGGAGGTGCCCCGTGGCGGCGGTGGAGAAATCGCTGCCGTACCAGTGCAGCGGGATGAAGTCGACCCGGTACCCGCGCGCGGCGGCCCCGGTCATGAACCGGTCGAGCCAGCCGCCCGGCCGGTCGCCGCCGAACGCGACGGCGGGCGCGCCGAGCCTCATGCCGGTGGCCTGGAGCCGGGGCCACAGGGAGAGGGCCTGCTCGACCGACATGTTCGCCTGACCGGCCATGTCGGGCTCGTTGAAGCCGAGCAGGGTGGTGCCGGCCGACCGGGCCCGGTTGAGCTGGTCGTCGTTCACCGCGCCCGCGCCCCAGATCATCGGCACGAACTCGACCCCGGCGGGGGTGGCGATCCCTTGGGTGTCGGACGCCCAGGTGTAGTACCAGCCGGCCCGCACGTCGGCGAGCGCGGCGGAGACACCGGGGTGGTTGTTGACGCTGACGCCCTTCTTCGTCGTGGCGGCGGCGACCGGTGCGGTGAGCAGGGTCGCGGCGGTGAGCGCCGCCAGGACGAGGGCGGGCAGTCGTGGGCCTCGCATGCGCTTGTTCCTCCATGATCGTCGTGACCGACGGGACGACGTGCGCGGCGGCGGACGTGAGAGCGCTCTCAAAGCATGGAGGTGGTCTGGACCGGTGTCAACGGGCGGGGTGACGCTGCCACGTCACCGGGCCCCGGGCGGACCCCTACGCCCCCTGCGGCTTCTCGGCGAACACCCAGCGGTTGTCGTCGAGCGGGTCGTTCGCCTCCGGGCGGAGCCGGGAACCGTGGTGGGCGGCGAGGTCGAACGGCGTGCGGGTGGTGGTGGACCAGCCGCGCGCGGCGAGGTCGGCCGCCGAGTCGGGGCGGGGACCGGGGTCGAACAGGGCGATCAGGTCCACGCCGATCCTGGTCTTCGCCCCGGTGTAGAGCGGGTGGGCGACGACGTCCGGCGACGTCGGGCGCGGCTTGGTCTCGTAGGCCAGGGTGCTGCCGGGCGTCGAGAGCCGGTCGGTGGTCTCCACCAGCAGCCGCTCGGCGGCGGGCGGCAGGAACATGATCAGGCCCTCCGCCAGCCAGGCCGTCGGCTCCCGCGGGGTGAAGCCCTCGTCGACCAGCGCCGGCGCCCAGTCGTGCCCCAGGTCGACGGGCACCGGGACGCGGGTGGCGCGGGGGCGCGCGTCCAGTTCGTCGAGCACCCGCTGCTTGAACCCCAGCACGGGCCCGCGGTCGAGTTCGAAGACCGTGACGCCCTCCGGCCAGTCCAGGCGCAGCGCCCGCGTGTCCAGCCCCGCGCCGAAGAGCACGACCTGACGCGCGCCCGCGTGCGCCGACCGCAGCAGGAACTCGTCGAACACCGCGGTGCGCAACCCGAAGTAGCAGGCCAGCCGCCCCCACAGCGGGTCGTCGTCGGTCACCTGGTCGGGGCGCACCGGCCAGTCAGTCGAGTCCCCCACCGCCCGCAGGAAGTGCTCGGCGTACTCGTCCCGGGCCGGCGAGTCGGCGCGGCGGGTCTCGATGGCGCGCGCGGCGGCGACCATCAACGCGGTCCGGCCGACACCGGCGCGGATACCGCCCTCGCTGGTGGGCACGTGATCGCTCCTCCCGGGGCCCGGGGCGTTCAGCCGGCGGCCCCGCCGACCAGGAGGTCGCCGGGGATCCCGGCCTCGTCGGGCCGGTAGTAGTCCTCGATGGCGTCCCGCCACGTGCGCACCGCCACCTCGTCCGCCTCCGAGGGCCCGAACGCGTCGAACAGCGCGTTGGTGTTCTCCGGGTCGAAGCCGATCGCGGTCATCAGGGCGGTGAACAGGGGCCGCTCGATCCGGCCGTCGCCGTCGGGGTCGCCCAGCTCGGCCAGGGCCTCGGCGAACTCCGCGACGGTGTCGCCGAACCGCTCCGGCGACAGCGCGCACGCCTCGAACTCCTCGGGGGAGATCGTGCCGTCGCGGTCGACGTCCAGCTCGGCGGCCAGCGTCTCCCAGTAGCGGCGGAAGGCGGCGGCCATCCTCCGGCGCGCGGCGTCGTCGGACCCGGTGGCGACCGCGTCCACCCGCTCGGCCATCGCCTCGAAGTCGGCGGCCTCGACCCGGCCGTTGCCGTTGACGTCGAAGAGGGAGAAGACGAGCCTGATCCGGGCCTGCGCTTCCGTCCGCATCGCGGGTGCTCCCTTCCGTGGCGTGAGTGGTTGACAGGTGAGCCACTGTGCCACGCACCGCCGACACGCCTCTGTGGACGATCGACACGGCACGGGTGTGCACAGCGCAGCGTCGCGGGCCTTCACTCCTCGGTGAGGGCTCGGTTGTTGCCGTGCATCGCCTGGTCGTGTTCGGGCCACCCGTGCGTGGGCGAGCGTTCAGGCGGACGTGGACGAGCCCGCCCGAACGGGTGGTCTTGTTGGGCTGGGTGGGCGGTACCCGGGGTGACCGGGGCGGTCCGGTGGCGATCGTCGGCCCACCGGGCGGCGGGGCGGTGCTTGGATCCCCCGCATGGGCGATACGGAACAGATGTGGGTCACCGTCGTGCCGGCGCTGGAGGACGGTGAGGAGGAGGAAGCGGAGCTGGTCGTGGTCGCGGTCGACCCGACCGCGGGCGACCCGGCCCAGCAGGTGCTGGACGTGCTGATGGACCGGGGCCACGAGGGCGAGGAGGGCCTGTTCTACCTGCTCCCGTTCGACCTGGGGGTGCGCTACGAGCGCAACGGCGACCGGCTGGCCGTGCTGCTGCTCACCACACCCGAGGTGCTCGACGACGTGCTGTCCAGGCGAGGCGAGGAACTCCTCGCGGCCACCGCGCCCCTGCGCGCCGCGCCACTGGTGGAGGACGGCGTGCTCCTGCTGCGGCGGGAGGTCGTCACCGACTTCGACCCCGCCACCGACGACGGCGGCGAGCAGCCCCTGGTCCTGCTGTTCCGGGAGGGGCCGGCGGCGGAGGCCGACCTGTTCTCGGCGTTCGAGGAGGGCGAGGGCGCGCTCGGGGTGATCGGGCCGTGGGGGAGCGACGCGGACGAGGGGGAGGACTGACGCGGTCCGCTCGTGTGCTTCCGCCCGCACCGGGTACTCGGGCACCATGCGCTCACTTCGCGGCAGGGTCGTCCTCGTCACCGGGGGCTCGGCGGGCATAGGGCGGGTGACGGCGCGGCGGTTGGCCGCCCGCGGTGCCCGGGTCGTGGTCTGCGGCCGTGACCGGGACCGGCTCGACGCCGCCGTCGCCGGGGTGCCCGAGCTGCTGGCCGTGCGGTGCGACGTGACCGACGCGGACGACCGCGAACGCCTGGTGAGCACCGTGGTGGAGCGCTGCGGCCGGATCGACGCGGTGGTCAACAACGCGGGTCGGGGCGCGGTCGGCAGGCTGGTCGACCTCGACGCCGCGACCGTCGAGGACCTCGTCGCGGTCAACTTCACCGCGGTCGCCGAGGTGACGCGCCTCGTCCTGCCGCACCTGGCGGACCGGGGCGGGGACGTGGTGATGATCTCCTCGGTGGGGGCCTGGGCGCCCGTCCCGCCGCTGTCCCTCTACTCGGCGACGAAGGCCGGGGTGAGCGGGTTGGCCTCGGCGCTGCGCCGCGAGGTGCCGCGCGGGGTGCGCGTGCACGTGCTGTGCCCGGCGCCGATGCGCACCGAGTGGCTGGCCCGCGACCAGCAGGGGCGGCCCAGTGAGACCGAGGCGCCCGCCAAGGTGTCGTTCGGCGCCGCGCCGGAGCGGGTCGCCGTCGCCGTGGAGCGCTGCCTGACCGGCCGGTGGTCGCGCACCGCCGCCGTGCCCCGGTGGTGGGGTGTCGCGCGGCTGGCCTCCGTGCCACCGGTGAGCCGCGTCCTGGACGCGGTGCTCACCCCGGTCGCGCCCTCGCTGGCGCGGGCGGTCGCCGGGTACGGGAAGCGGCTGTGACGGCCCGTGCGTCACAGCACGACGGCGCCGGTGGTGATCAGCAGGCCCACGTCGAGCACGGCGACCACCAGCAGGGCGTTGAACGCCGCCCGCGAGCCGGGGCGGCGGGCGCGCAGCCGGCCGACCACGAGGACCGCCGCGGACAGCGGCAGGGCCACCAGCCCGGCGGGCGAGACCGGTCCGGGCGGGCCGAGGACCAGCACCGCCGAGGTGACCAGCACCAGCACCGAGGCCACCACGGCGCTCGCGCCCGCGCCCAGGCGGTGCGGCAGGCCGCGCACCCCGGTGGCGAGGTCGTCGTCGATGTCGGGGATGACGTTGGCGAAGTGGGCGGCGCTGCCCAGCACCGCCCCGGCGGCCACGAGCCACACCGGCGGCCAGGGGTGGCCCGGCGCGCCGAGCACCACGAAGGCGGGCAGCAGGCCGAACGACACGGCGTAGGGGGCCACCGAGAACGCGGTGCCCTTCACGCCCAGGTCGTAGGCCCAGGCGGAGAGGAGCGCGACCACGTGCGCCGCACCGGCGACGAACCCGGACAGCATCGACAGCACGACGGCCAGGGGCATCGCGACCCCGGCGGCGACGGCGACGGCCCTCCTGCTGATCGCCCCGGTGGCGACCGGCTTGTCACCCCGGTTCGACGCGGTGTCGCGCCGGGCGTCGAGGGCGTCGTTGAGCCACCCGACCGACAGCTGGCCGACCAGCACCGCCGCGGTGACCGCGACCACGCCCCACCCGTCGCGGCCGGTGGTCACCGCCAGCGCGGCGGCCACCGCCGTGACGGCGAGGGCGGGCAGGGGGTGGCAGGCACGGATCAGGGCGAGGGCGCTGGGCACGGGGCACCACTCTGCCGGCCCGGCGAACTGCCGCGGAACGACTGGCGGCTCTACGAGGTGCTGGCCGACGAGTGGTGGCGGCCCCGGGGCGCGTTCGCGATGCTGCACTGGCTCGCCGCGGCCCGCGCCGAACTCGTGCCGCCCGCCGACCGGCCCGGCGCGGTGCTGGTCGACCTGGGCTGCGGGGCCGGCCTGCTCGCGCCGCACCTGCGCGGCAAGGGCTACCGGCACGTCGGCGTGGACCTCTCGCCCTCGTCGCTCGGCCAGGCGCGCGGGCACGGCGTCGAGGCCGTGCGGGGCGACCTCCTCGCCGTGCCCCTGGCGGACGCCGTCGCCGACGTGGTGGTGGCGGGCGAGGTGCTGGAGCACGTGACGGACCTGCCGGCCGCCGTCGCGGAGGCGTGCCGCGTCCTGCGGCCGGGCGGCCTGCTGGTGCTGGACGCGCTGGCCGCGACCGCCGTGTGCCGGCTGGTGGCCATCGGCGTGGCCGAACGCGTGCCGGGCCTGGCGCCGCGCGGCGTGCACGACCCCGCCCTGCTGGTCGACCGCGCGCTCCTGGTGCGCGAGTGCGCGCGTCACGGTGTCCGGCTCGCGCTGCGGGGTATCCGGCCTTCCGTGACCGGGCTGCTGGCCTGGCTGATCGGTCGGACCGACGACGTGGCGATGGTGCCCACCCGCGCGACAGCGGTGCTGTTCCAGGGTCGCGGCGCCAAGACCCGAGGTGAGAGAGGTCGAGCTTGAACGCTCCTGCGCACTCCGCGACCAGCGGACCGACCGGCGGCACGGCGGGGGAGGGCGGGTGGTGACCGCGCACGTCGCCGGCGTCGGCGCCGCGCTGCCCCGCGCCTTCGACCAGCGGGCGGTGTGGGACGGGTACTTCCGCGCGCACTTCGGCGGCAGCCGCGCCGCCGAGCGGATCTTCCGCTCGGCCGGGGTGGAGCGCCGCCACGGCGTGGTGAGCCCCCTGGACGAGGACCTGTCCGGCGCGTCGACCGGGGCGAGGATGCTGCGCTACGAGCGGCACGCCCCCGGCCTCGGGCACGCCGCGGTGGTCGCCGCGGTCGAGGACGCCGGGCTCACCCCGGCCGACATCGGCCAGCTCACCGTCGCCTCCTGCACCGGCTACACCGCGCCCGGCCTGGACGTCCGGCTCGCCGCGTCGCTCGACCTGCCCGCCGACGCGCGACGCCTGCTCGTCGGCCACACCGGCTGCCACGCCGCCCTGCCCGCCCTGGCCGCCACCGCCGACTACGTCACGGCGCACCGGCGGCCCGCGGTGCTGCTGTGCGTCGAACTCACCTCGCTGCACGTGCAGCCGCCGACCCGCGACGTCCAGCAGATCGTGTCCCACGCCCTGTTCAGCGACGCCGCCGCGGCGGTCGTGCTGAGACCCGGGGGCACCGCGGGCGGCCTGGAGCTGCTCGGCACGACCGCCCTGACCGACAGCACCACCCAGGACCACATGACCTGGCGGATCACCGACCACGGGTTCCGGATGGAGCTGTCGCCGCACGTGCCCGAGGTGCTGGGCAAGCACGTGCGCGGCGCGGTCGAGGACCTGCTCGGCGGGCACGGCCTCGGGCCGGCGGACGTGCGCGGCTGGGCCGTGCACCCCGGTGGGCCGCGCATCCTCGACGTGGTGGCGCGGGAGCTGGACCTGCCCGCCGGCGCGATGGCGCACTCGCGCCGGGTGCTGCGCGAGCACGGCAACTGCTCCTCGGCGACCGTGCTGCTGGTGCTCGGCGACCTGCTCGCGCGCGGCGGCCTGCGCCCCGGCGACCCCGTGGTGGCGATGGCCTTCGGCCCCGGCCTGACGCTGTGCGCCGCCCTCCTGCGCGCCACGTGACCGCCGGGGCCCCGTCGGTGGTCGTCGTCGGTGGCGGGCCGACCGGGATCGCCGCCGCGACCCTGCTGGCCCGCCGCGGTGTCCGGTGCCTGGTGCTGGAGCGCCGCACCGGGGTCCACCCGCTGCCCCGCGCGGTGCACCTCGACGACGAGGTGCGCCGGGTCCTGGACGGGTTGGGCGCGGGCTCCGGTTTCGCCCGCGTCTCCCGGCCGTCCCGGGGCCTGCGCCTGCTCGACCGCGACCTGCGGGTGCTCGCGGAGTTCCGGCGCGGCACCGCGCCGGGCAGGCACGGCCACCCCGAGGCGAACATGTTCGACCAGCCCGAGCTGGAGCGGGTGCTGCGCGCGAACCTGGCGCGGCACCCGGGCGTCGAGGTGCGCGGCGGCGTGGAGGTCACCGCCCTCTCGCAGGACGGCGACGCGGTGGAGGTGGCGTTCACCGACCGCGCCACGGGGAAGCCCGAGGTGGTCCGCGCGCGGTACGCCCTCGGCTGCGACGGCGCGCACGGCCTCGTCCGGGACTCGATCGGCGCGGGCGTGCGCGACCTCGGCTTCACCCAGCGCTGGCTGGTCGTGGACGTGGCGACCCGGGCCGAACTGGGCCACTGGGAGGGCGTGCACCAGGTCTGCGACGGGCGCCGCGCCGCGACCTACATGCGGGTCGGGCGGGACCGCCACCGCTGGGAGTTCCGGCTCCTGCCCGGCGAGGGCGCCGAGGACTACCGCGACCTCGCCGCGCTGCGCCCGCTGGTCGCGCCGTGGACCGGGAGCGTGCCGGCGGAGGAGCTGGAGGTGCTGCGCGTGGCCGAGTACGTGTTCCGCGCGCGGGTCGCGGACCGGTGGCGCGACCGCCGGGTGTTCCTCCTCGGCGACGCGGCCCACCTCATGCCGCCGTTCACCGGGCAGGGCCTGGGCGCCGGGCTGCGCGACGCGGTCAACCTGTGCTGGAAGCTCGCCGGGGTCCTCGGCGGAACGCTGCCCGAGGGCGCTTTGGACACCTACCAGGTCGAGCGCGAACCCCACGTCCGCGCGATGATCCGCCTGGCGCGGCTCGTCGGGCTCGCCATGACCGGTGGCGGGAGGGCGGGCGACCTCGTGCGCGGCGCGGTGGTGCCGCGACTGGGCCTGCTGCCGGGGCTGAGGAACCGCGCGCTGGACAGCGAGACGCCGCCGCTGCGCCGGTCGGCCCTGGTGGTCCGGTCCCGGCTGCGCGGCGGCCTCGCGGGGCGGCTGTGCCCGAACGCGGTGCTCGGCGACGGCCGCCGCTTCGACGACGTGGTCTCGGGCCGCTTCGCCCTGGTGTCCTCTGTGGACGTCACGCCGGCGCTGCGCGCGGAGGTCGAAGGGCGTGGCGCGGTCCTCGTGCCGGCGCGTCCCGGTGAGGACCTGCACGCGTGGCTGCGCGGCGGTCGCGCGACGGCGGCGGTGGTCCGCCCCGACGGCGTGGTGCTCCGGGCGGGACGGGACCTGTCGGCGGTGTGCGCCGACCTGCCCGGTCCCCCGCCCGTCGTGCGCCGGAGCGCGGGGAGCGTCAGAAGATCAGGATGATCAGCAGCATGATGCCCGCGACGATGGCGACCGGCACGATCGGCACGCTGCCGGGCCGCCTGCGGTGGTGGCTCTGCACCGTGGTGGTGCGGAAGAAGCTGTACGGCAGGCGGCGGCGGTGTCGCTGGACCCAAGGCATGGCTGCTCCCGGATTCGTCAGGTGTCTTCCGTCCCACCGGAAGTACCCACTCGCCGCGATCCGGACACCTCGCTTGCTCTTCAGCAATTGCGAAGCAGGGGCAGGGGGCGGGTCGGGGGAGGGCCCCGACCCGCGTCGCCCGGGACCTCAGCACACCTTGTGCAGCCACCCGTCCACGTCGGCCACCCGGCCGTGCTGGAGGTCGACCAGCGCCTTGCGCAGGGTGCGGGTCACCGGGCCCATCTCCCCGTCGCCCACGGTGAAGTCGCCCTCGACGTCCTTGACGTGCCCGACCGGCGTGACCACCGCCGCCGTGCCGCAGGCGAAGACCTCGGTGATCTCCCCGGCCTCGCACTCGGCGCGCCACTGGTCCACGGACACCGGGCGCTCCGCGACGCGGTAGCCGAGGCGGGCCGCCACGCGCATGAGGGAGTCGCGGGTCACGCCGGGCAGCAGGGTGCCGGTCAGCGGGGTGGTGAAGACCTCCGCCCCCGCACCGCCGCCGCGCACGAAGAACAGGTTCATGCCGCCCATCTCCTCGACCCAGCGGCGCTCGGCGGAGTCCAGCCACACGACCTGCTGGCACCCCGCCTGCTGCGCCCGGCGCTGTGCCACGAAGGACGGGCCGTAGTTCGCCGCGCACTTCACGTCGCCCGTGCCGCCGGGCATGGCCCTCGCCTGGTCCCGCGACACCAGCACCGACACCGGGCGCACCACGTCGCCGAAGAAGCCGCCCGCGACGAACGCCATCACCAGGAACAGGTACTCCTCCGACGGCCGCAGCATCAGGTTGGCGTCCGTGCCGAACATCAGCGGGCGCAGGTAGAGGCTGTGGTCGGGGTCGTCGGACAGCTCGCCGTGGTCGGCGGCGACCACCGCGTCCACGCCCGCGACGTACAGGTGCTCGGGCAGCTCCGGCATGGCCAGGCGCGCGGCCGACCGGTTGAAGCGCCGCGCGTTCTCCCACGGCCGGAACACCGCGACCGAGCCGTCCTGCTGCCGGAACGCCTTCATGCCCTCGAAGATCACCTGGCCGTAGTGCAGGCCGAGCGTCGCGGGGTGCAGCGAGAGGTCAGCCAGCGGCTGGAGGCCGCCGTCGTGCCAGCCCAGGTCGGGGGAGTAGCGCAGGCCGTAGAGGTGGCTGGTGAACGCGTCGCCGTGGCCGGGGGACTTGGCGGTGGCGGTGGACTTGTCCAGGACGGAGGTCATGACGGGCTCCTTTTGCGGCAGGGAGAAGGTCGGGGAGGGGATCAGGCGAGCGGGGCGAAGAAGAACGTCTCGCGCCGGCGGAAGCGGTCGTCGGCGGCCAGGGTGAAGAAGTCGGCGTAGCGCAGGCTCGTCGGCGTGCCGTCGCGCAGCACGCCCTCGAACGACCCGCGCACCGCGACCTGGTCGCCCTCCCGCACCACCGACTCGACGCGGTGCGTGCCCTCCTTGATGACCCGGACGCTGGTGTAGAAGTGGGCCACGCCCTCCTGGCCGACGGCCGGCGGGTAGCCGGGGCGGTGGTAGACGGTGTCCTCGGTGAACATCGAGACGAGCGCGGGCACGTCGCCGGAGTCGACGAAGCGGTAGAAGTCCTGGACCAGGGCGGTTTCACGGGTCAGGGCGGTGGTCATGGCTGTTCCTCCACAGTGGACTTGTCAGAGCCGGTCGGCGAGCACGGCCGCGATGGCGGCCAGGGGTTCGGGGCGGGTCATCTCCCCGTGGCGGCAGTCGACGCGGTGCTCCTCGACGCCGCCGGTGACGTGCGCCAGCCAGTCGGCGGGCACGGGCGAGCCGTCGGCCTTGTCGGCCGTGGCGGTGAAGAACAGCACGTCACCGTCGAAGCGGGCGGTGGTGCCCGCGGTCATCAGGGTCAGGTTGGCGGCGAAGACCTCCGCCAGCCGGTCGGGGTCGGCGTCGGCCAGGGGGCCGTCCGCCAGGCGCTCCCGGAACTCGGCGGGCGAGGCCGGCGCCGGCTCGGCCCGGTGCCCCAGGGAGCGCAGCAGCGCGGCGAGCACCTCCGGGTCCCGCGCGGAGAACACCTCGCCGGTCGGCCGGGTCGGGTAGCCGTCCAGCAGGGCCAGCAGGGCGACCTCCTCGCCCTCCTCGCGCAGCGCGGCGGCCATGGCGTGCGCGACGTTCGCGCCGAACGACCAGCCCAGCAGGGAGTACGGCCCGGTCGGCTGCGCCGCGCGCACCTGCTCCAGGTAGTCCTTGACCACCTCGTCGAGCGTCGCGGGCAGGGCGTCGGCCCGGGACAGGCCGCGGGACTGGAGCGCGTGCACGGGCCGGTCGGGCAGGTGGCGCAGCAGCCCGGCGTAGACCCAGCCGATGCCGGCGGCCGGGTGCACGCAGAACAGCGGCGGGAGCGCCCCGGCTTCGCGCAGCGGCAGCAGCACGGCGAGCGAGTCGCCGGCGCCCGTGCCCAGCAGCCGGGCCATCGCCGCGACCGTGGGCGCCTCGAACACCGCCCGCACGCCCAGCCGCACGCCGAACTCCGCGCCGACCCGCGCCACCAGGCGGGTGGCCAGCAGCGAGTGCCCGCCCAGGTCGAAGAACCCGTCGTCCACGCCGACCCCGGGCACGCCGAGCACCTCGGCGAACAACCCGGCCAGCGCGCGCTCGGCGGCCGTCGAGGGTTCCCGGCCGGCGCCCGGCGCGC
>NZ_JBHWIE010000058.1:0-33821 GCF_042732085.1 Actinosynnema sp. NPDC059797 | reverse complement strand
TAAGGTCCCACCGGGATGTCGTTGAGTTACTTGTCGGGGGCGGCGTTTGTCGTGGGCGGGCGTTTGTTGGGGGGGGGGGGGTTGTGTGGCGCGTTCGGGGTCAGCGGGAGAGGGCCACCAGGCGGGAGATGGCGCGCAGGTACTTCTTGCGGTAGCCGCCGGCCAGCATCTCGGCGGTGAAGAGGTCCGAGAGGGGGGCGCCGGAGACGGCGACCGGGATGTCGCGGTCGTAGAGGCGGTCGCCCAGGGCGACCAGGCGCAGGGCCACCGACTGGTCGGGGGCCGGGTGGACGCCGCTGAGGTGGACCGCGGTGACGCCGTCGACCAGCCGGCCGTAGCCGGCCGGGTGGAGCCGGGCCAGGGCGCGGCAGAGGTCGGTGAAGTCGTCGAGGGTGCTGCCGGGCGTGCTCTCGGCCTTGGCGCGCAGGTCCTCGTCGGTCATCGGCGGCGGGGCGTCCGGCAGGCCGCGGTGGCGGTAGTCGGGGCCGTCGACCCGGACGACCCCGAACCGGGCCGACATCGACTGGATCTCGCGGAGGAAGTCGGCGGCGGCGAAGCGTCCCTCCCCCAGCTTGTCCGGCAGCGTGTTGGACGTCGCCGCGACCGAGACGCCCGCCGCGGTCAGCTCCTTGACCAGGCGGGTGACCAGCATGGTGTCGCCGGGGTCGTCCAGCTCGAACTCGTCGATGGCGAGCAGGCGGTGCCCGGACAGCCGCCGCACGGTCTCGGCGAAGCCCAGCGCGCCGACCAGGTTGGTCAGCTCCACGAACGTGCCGTAGGACTTCGGCCCCGGCACGGCGTGCCAGATCGAGGCCAGCAGGTGGGTCTTGCCGACGCCGAAGCCGCCGTCCAGGTAGAGGCCCGGCTTGCCGTCGACCCGGGGCGAGCGCTTGAACAGCGAGTCCAGCCAGCCCTTGCGGCCGCCCTCGGAGACCCGCTCGGCGAACCCCCGGCACGCCGCCACGGCCTCCGCCTGGCTCGGCTCGTCGGGGTTGGGCACGTAGGTGTCGAAGCGGACCCCGTCGAACCTCGGCGGCGGGACCATCGCCGCGACCAGCTCGTCCGCCTCGACGTGCGGGGTTCGGTCGGACAGGCGCGTGGCGGACATGCCCGAAGCCTAATGGCGTGCTGGGATGTGGTCGTGCGGATGTTGTGGCCACCACGTGCCGGCGGGTTCCCCGACGAGGTCGACGAGATCACCGACGAGGAGCTGGAACGGCTCTACGACTACCCGGACGGGCTCGACCGGCCCTGGGTGCAGGTGAACTTCGTGTCCAGCGTGGACGGTGCGGTGGCGGTGGGCGGCCGGTCCGCCGGGCTGGGCAACGCCGCGGACAAGAAGGTCTTCGGGCTCGGCCGCGACCTGTGCGACGTGGTCCTGGTCGGGCACGGCACGGCGGCGGCGGAGGGCTACCAGGGGGTCAAGGTGGGCGAGGTCCGCGCCGAGCGGAGGGCCCGGCTGGGGCTGGCGCCCGTGCCGCCGATCGCCGTGGTGACCGCGCGGTGCTCGGTCGAGCCCACCTCCCCGCTGCTGAACGGCACGCTGGTCCCGCCGATCGTCATCACGACGGCCGCGGCGCCCGAGGGCAGGCGGCGGGCGCTGGTCGAGGCGGGCGCGGACGTGGTGGTGGCCGGTGATGGCGAGGTGGACCTCCGCGCGGCGCTGGCGGCGCTGGACGAGCGCGGGCTGCGGCGGGTCGACTGCGAGGGCGGGCCCGCGCTGTTCGGCTCGCTGGTCGCGGACGACCTGGTGGACGTGCTGTGCGTGACGGTCTCGCCGCTGCTGGTGGCCGGGGGCGCGGGTCGGATCGCGACCGGCCCGGAGGTGCCCCGGCGCCTGGAGCTGGCGTCGGTGCTGCACGCCGACGGCGCCCTGCTGCTGCGGTACCGCCGGGCGGGCGCGTGACACCGGAGCCCGACGAGCCCGACGCCGCACCCGGGGGCGGCGCGGGCGGTTGGCCCGAGGAAGAAGAGGAGGACCGGTCGCTGCTCGCGGCGGCCGTGGGCGGCGACCCGGCGGCCTTCGACGAGCTGGTCCGCCGGCACACCGGGCGCATGTACCGGGTGGCGCTGCGGGTCGTGGCCGACCCGGTCGAGGCCGAGGACGTGGTGCAGGACGCGTGGATCTCGGCGTGGCGGGCGCTGCCGCGGTTCCGGGGTGACGCGGCCGCGTCGACGTGGCTGTACCGGGTGGTGACCAACGCCGCGCTGGCCCACCTGCGCCGGTCGCGGCCGACCGTGCCGCTGGAGGCCGCGCCGGAGCCCCGGGCGGACGGCGGGCCCGAGGTGTCCGTGCTGCGCAACGAGGTCACCGACGTGGTGCTGCGCGCGGTCGCGGCCCTGGAGCCCACGCAGCGGGTGCCGCTGGTGCTGCGCGAGCTGGAGGGGCTGAGCTACGAGGAGGTGGCCGAGGTGCTGGGCATCCCGGTGCCGGCCTTGCGCTCGCGGCTGCACCGGGCGAGGGTGGCGCTCATGGGGAAGCTGGGGGACCCGCGGTGAGCGCGCTCCCGTGCGGTCGCGCCGAGGCCGACCTGGTGCGCCTGGTCACCGAGGGCGACGACGAGCTGGCCGAGCACGCGGCCGGGTGCCCGTTCTGCGCCGTCGAGGCGGACGCCCTGCGCGAGCGGTGGCGGCTGGTGCGCCGGGCCGCCGTGACGCCGGTGCCGACGCCGCCCGGCCTGGTGGACCGGGTGCTGGGCGCGGTGCGCGGCGGGCCGCCGGTGGTGCTGGACCAGGAGGGCGGTCGGCTGACCGTGTCCGGGCAGGTGGTGCTCGCGGTGTCTCGGCGGCTCGCCGCCGACCTCGCGGGGGGCTTCGACCTGCGGGTGCGCGGCGCGGCGGTGGAGGACGGCAGGCTCCAGGTGCTGGTGGCCGCCCGGTACGGCACGGCCGCGGTGGAGGCGGCGGACGCGCTGCGGGCGCGGCTGGCCGGGGAGCTGGCGACGCGACTGGGTCCGGCGGCGCCCGTGGTGGACGTCCACCTCATTGACATAGAGTGACCTGCATCACATTGCCGACATGATCCGGTGACGGTCCGCATCCGAACGTGCGCACAACGACACGGAAGGGACCGCCATGTCTCAGAGCACCGCCAAGCCGGAGGGCAACGTCCCCGCCCGCCTGGCCGACGACACCTCGCAGGGCAGGACCACCATCGCGTCGTCGGTCGTGCAGAAGGTCGCGGGCATCGCGGCGCGGGAGATCTCCGGCGTGCACGCCCTCGGCGGCGGCGTGTCCCGCGCGTTCGGCGCGCTGCGCGAGCGCATCCCCGGCGCGGGCGTCGCGAACACCGCGGGCGTCGCGGTCGAGGTCGGCGAGAAGCAGGCCGCGATCGACCTGGACATCGTGGTCGAGTACGGCGCGGGCATCGTCGACCTGGCGCGGGCCGTGCGGCGCAACGTGATCACCGCGGTCGAGCGGATCACCGGCCTGGAGGTCATCGAGGTCAACATCGCGGTCAACGACATCCACCTGCCCGAGGACGACAACGACGACCGGGCCCCCGCCCAGGGCCGGGTCGAGTGACGGACGTGTCCGAGGACGTGGAGGCGGCGGTGCTCGCGCACCCGGCCGTCGTGCGGCTCGACGACGCCTTCACCTCCTACCTGCCGGGGCGGCGCGTGGTCGGCGTCCGGGTGGCGGAGCGCGTGGGCGTCGCGGTGGTGCTGCGGCTCGGGCGGCCGATCCCCGACGTGGTCGCCGAGCTGCGGGCGCGGGTCGGCGCGGTGGCCGGGCCCGTGCCGGTGGACATCGTGGTGGCCGACCTGGTGGACGCGTGAGGCGCCGGAGCGCGGAGTTCCGCGCGTTCGTGCGGGCCAACCACCCGGACGTGGGAGGCGACCCCGAGGCGTTCGCCCTCGGCCTGGCGGCGTTGCGCGAGGAGCTGGACGAGCGCTGGGACGCGCCGGTGGTGGTGGAGCGCCGGCCGTGGTGGCGCCGACTGCGCCGGAAGCCCCGGCGGGACCTGACCTAGGAGGGCTTGATGAGCGCGACGCAGATCGGGTTGCTGGCGGGCCTGGTGCTGGGCCTGGCCGCGACGAGCGGGTTCACCGCCTTCCTGGTGACCCTGGCGGTGGGGGTGATCGGGCTGGTCACGGGCCGCGTGCTGGACGGGCGGCTCGACCTGGGCGACCTGCTCGGGCGGGGGCGCGACCGGTGAACGGCACCCTCGAGATCCACCCGTCCGTGGTGCGGAAGGTGGCCGCGCACGCGGTGGGCCTGGTGCCCGGCGCGACACCGTCGGCGGTGAAGGTGGACGGCGCGGAGGACGACGTGGCCGTGGCGGTCCGGGTGGCGCTGCCCTGGCCCGCGCCGGTCCGGGAGGCGGTGGCCGAGGTGCGGCGCAGCGTCGAGGAGGAGGTCCGGCGGATCACCGGCTACCGCGTCCGGTCGGTGGCGGTGGTGGTGGCGGAGCTGCGGGCGCGGGCGAGGTGACGGCGCGGGTGGTGCTGCGAGGGCTGCTGCGGGTGCTGTCGACGCTGCTGGGGCCGGCGCTGGCCGCCGCCGGGCTGCTGCTGGTGGCAGAGGTGCTGTGGCGGTGGTCCGGGCGCGGCGCGCTGACCGACGTGTCGGTGGCGGGCTGGGCGTGGACCGACCGGCCGGTGGCGCTGGTCGGCGCGGCGGTGGCGGCCGGCGGGCTGGTGCTGCTGGTCCTGGCGTCGGCGGCGCGGAACCCGGAGGTGCCGCTGGACGCGCCGGCCGACGACGTGCGGGTGGTGACCACGCCGTCGTCGCTGGCCAGGCTGGTCGGGCAGCGGGTGCGGGCCGAGGAGGGCGTGTCCGGCGCGTCGGTGACGGCGTCGCGCCGCCGGGTGCGGGTGCGCGCCACGAGCCGCGTCCACGACGAGGCGTCGCTGCGGCCCCGGCTGCTGGAGGCGGCGCGGTCGGCGGTCGAGGACCTGCCGCTGCCGGTCCGGCCGAAGGTGTCGGTGGTGGTCCTCTCTCCCAAGGACCGGCCCGGGGCGGCCCGGTGAACCGCGCCAACCGCACCGAGCGGGTCATGGCGACGGTGGTCGGGCTGCTCGCGCTGCTCGCGGGCGCGGGCGCGCTCGCCCTGCACTACTGGCGGGTCGACCGGCCGGTGCTGGACCCGGCCGTGCTCGACTGGGTCGGCCGCCACCCGGCGCCGACGCGGGCCGGCCTGGTCGTGCTGGGGCTGCTCGCGGCGTTCCTGGGCCTGCGCTGGGCGTGGCGGGCGGCGCGGCCCGAGGCCCACCCCGACCTGGTGGTCGACGAGCGGCTGGTGATCACGGCCAAGGCGCTGGCGGCGGCGGTGCGGGCGGACGCCGAGCAGGTCGGCGGGGTGGCCGGGGCGAAGGTGTGGGTCGTCGGCACGCCCGCCCTGCGGTTGCGGCTGACGCTGCGGCGCGGCGCGGACGTCCGCGCGGTGTGGCGGGAGCTGGACGACCGGGTGCTGGCGCGGGCCCGCCGGGCGCTGGGCGTGACCTCGCTGCCCGCCGCCGTGCGCCTGGAGCTGGGCGGCAAGGAGGGCGAACGCGTGCGCTGAGGCGGCCGGGCGGGCAGGATGGCCGGCGTGGCGCTCCCGCTGAACCCTCCCCTGCAACCCATGCTGGCCACCGCCGTCGACGCCATCCCCACCGGCGGCGACCTGCTGTTCGAGCCCAAGTGGGACGGCTACCGGTGCGTGGTGTTCCGCGACGGCGACGAGGTGGTCCTCCAGTCGCGCAGCGGCAAGCCGCTCAACCGCTACTTCCCGGAGGCGGAGGCCGCGCTGCGGCGCACCCTGCCGCCGCGGGTCGTGGTGGACGGCGAGCTGGTCGTGGCCAAGGGCGACCGGCTGGACTTCGACGCGCTGACCGACCGCATCCACCCGGCGGCGAGCCGCATCGCGCTGCTGTCCGAGCAGCACCCCGCGAGCTTCGTGGCGTTCGACCTGCTCGCGCTGGGCGACCGGGTGCTGCTGGACGAGCCGTGCGCGGAGCGGCGCGCGGAGCTGGAGGCCCTGGTCACGCCCGGCGACTCGCTCTACCTGACGCCCTCCACCGCGGACGCGGCGGTCGCCGGGCAGTGGTTCGAGCTGTTCGAGGGCGCGGGCCTGGACGGGGTGGTCGGCAAGCCCGCCGCCGCGCCGTACTCGCCCGGCAAGCGCACCATGATCAAGGTCAAGCACGCCCGCACCGCCGAGTGCGTGGTCGCGGGCCTGCGCTGGCACAAGGACACCGAGCCGGGCACCGCGGTCGGCTCGCTGCTGCTGGGCCTGCACGACGACCGCGGCGTGCTGCACCACGTGGGCGTGGTCGGGTCGTTCAAGGCCGCCGAGCGGCGGGCGCTGGCCGCCGAGCTGGCCGCCCTGGTCACCGACGGCGACCACCCGTGGCTGGTCGAGCCGGACGGCCGCCGGCTGCCCGGCGAGGTCAACCGGTGGCGCGGCAAGCAGGCGGAGTGGGTGCCGCTGCGGCCCGAGCGGGTGCTGGAGATCTCCTACGCGCAGACCGAGGGCGCCGCGCCCGCCCGGCTGCGGCACAACGGCCAGTTCCGGCGGTGGCGGCCCGACCGGGAGCCCTCGTCGTGCCGCTACGACCAGCTCGACCAACCCGCCCGTTACGACGTGGAGTCGGTCCTGCGCGGAGAGGTGCGACCCGCGTAGTCTCCCGGTCGTGGTGGGGGACGTGGACGCGCTCATCGGTGAACTGGACGAGCGGATGCGGCGGGACTGCCGCCGGCTGATGCTGTGGCGGAACGTGCACCGCACGACCGGCATGGTTTACACGGTCGTGACGATCCTGGTGCCCGCCGTGCTCGCGGTCGGCTTCACCTCGTCGGAGACCGCGCTGGGCAAGGTGCTGCTGCTCGCGGCGGCCGTGGTGGGCGGGCTGAACGTGACGTTCAAGCCCTACCTGCACAGCCGCCGGCGGCGCAGCGACGTCAACACCATGCGCCTGCTGCACGACGAGTTCCGGGCCGAGGTCGCGGCGGGCGGCGACCGGCTCGCGCTCTACCGGAAGTACTCCGCCGCCTACGCCGCCGAGTTCGAGCAGCGCGGCGGCGAGCTGCTCGACGGCAAGCTGGGCGCGGAGGAGCCCAAGGAGCCCCAGGAGGGGAAGCCCGCCTCGGGGCAGGGCTGAAACCCCCCGCTACGCCTCCGGCCGGGCCGTCCGCGTCGCCCCGATGGACGCCAGCACCACGCAGAACACCGCCGCCCACTGCGCGGGGTGCAGCGCCTCGTGCAGCACCACCAGCCCGGCCAGCGCGGCGACCGCGGGTTCCAGGCTCATCAGGATGCCGAACACGCGCGGCGGGATGCTGCGCAGCGCCTCCAGCTCCAGCGAGTACGGGACCACCGACGACAGCAGCGCCACCGCCGCGCCCGCCACCAGCACCACCGGGTCGAGCAGCGCCGTGCCCGCCTCGGCCACGCCGAACGGCAGCGCCAGCGCCGCGCCGAACACCATCGCCAGCGCCAGGCCCTTGCCGTCGGAGGTGCGGCTGCCCAGCGCCGCGCCCAGCAGGATGTACCCGGCCCAGCAGGCGCCCGCGGCCAGCGCGAACAGCACGCCGGCCGGGTCCAGGCCACCGTCCACCCTGGTCAGCAGCAGCACGCCGCCCGCCGCGAGCAGCGCCCACAGGCCGTCCAGCCAGCGGCGCGAGCCGAACACGGCCACCGCCAGCGGGCCCAGGAACTCCAGGGTGACCGCCGCGCCCAGCGGGATGTGCTTGATCGCCTGGTAGAAGCACAGGTTCATGCCGCCGAGCACCAGGCCGAACGAGCCGATGACCAGCCACGTCCGCTTGTCCAGCCGCAGCGACGGCCGCCACACCACCAGCAGCACCAGCGCGGCCAGCACGAGCCGCAGCGTGACCGTGCCCATGGCACCCGCCAGGGTGAACAGCTGCTTGGCCACGGCCGCGCCGATCTGGACGCTGACCACGCCGAGCAGCACCAGCGCGGGCGGCGGGATAGCGCCGAACACCCTGGCCGCGAAGCCGGCCGGTCCCGAGCGGGGGTAACTGCGTTCGGGGGTGTCCCCGACGTGCGCCATGACCACGTCGCCCATCCTCGCAGCCCGCTCACCGGGGCCTCACCTGAATTGTGTGAGGCTTTGCCCACGCTGTTGGGAGAGAGCGAGGACCTGCTGTGCCGCGTCGGCGTCACGTCGCCCTGATCCTGGTGGGACTGACCGCGCTGGCCGCGTGCAGCGCGGGGCCGTCGACCCGCCCGGTGATCGCCGTGCGCGGCGACGGCGGGGAGACGCCGCCGGTCGTGGTGCCCGCCGGCCCGCGCGAGGTCCCGCCGCTGGCGAACCACGACCGCGACGCCCAGTCCTGGTCCTCGTGCACCGAGTCGACCCGGGAGAGGATGGGCGGCACCGCGCCGGCGGGCGGGCAGGAGTACGAGTGCGCCCGGCTGACCGTGCGGCTGGACCTGCCGAGCAGGCCCGGCCGCGGCAGCCTGACGCTGGCGCTGCTGCGCGTGGGCACCGGCGGCAGCCCGCTGGTGGTGGTCGGCGACGCCGAGGGCGAGCCGGGCACGCTGAAGGCGGCGCGGCTGGCGGCGTCGCTGCCCGCGGAGGTGCTGAGCACCTACACCCTGATCGGCGTGGACCGGCGGGGCACGGGCCGCTCGGACGGCGTGCAGTGCGTGCCGGACTCGTCGCGGGAGGCCATCGTGGAGGCCGACCCGGGCGAGTCGGGTTCCGAGGACCTCCAGGACGCCCTGACCAGGGCGAGCCAGGAGTGCGTGATCGACCTGGAGAACCGGCTGCCCGCGGTCGACTCCTGGCGCGCGTCGTCCGACCTGGAGCAGTTGCGCGAGGCGCTGGGCGTGCCGCACCTCAACGCCATCGGCGTCGGCGAGGGCTCGAAGGTGCTCACGCTGTACGCGAGCCGGTACCCGGACCGCATCGGCCGGCTGGTGTTCGACGGCGCGCCGGACCCGACGCTGGACGCGCAGGGCGTGGCCGAGGCGCGGGCGGTGGCGGCCGGGGAGGCGTTCGCCGCGTTCGGGCGGGACTGCGCGCTGCGCGGGTGCCCGCTGGGCGCGGACGCGGAGGACCGGTTCGCGGCGCTGCTGGAGTCGCTGCGGGACGAGCCGCTGCGCGGCGCCGACGTCGACGTGACCCCGGGCACGGCCACGGCGGCGGTGCTGGCGGGGTTGGCGGACCGGTCGCGCTGGCCGGCGCTGGCGGACGCGCTGGTCGCGGCGGAGGGCGGGGACGGGAGCGCGCTGAGCGCCTTCGTCGAACCGCTGCTGCTCGACCACGATGACAGCCCGCCGTGGCTGGACGCCGGGATCATCACCGCGTGCAACGACACCACGACCCGGATCCCGCCGGAGCGGGTGAACAGCCTGGCGGAGGACTGGCGGGGCAAGCACCCGCTGTTCGGGGCCTACTTCGCGCGCAAGCTGCTGACCTGCGGTCCGTTCCCGGTGCCGCAGAAGGTGGACGTGCCGAAGCTGACGGGCGCGCCGCCGGTGCTGGTCCTGACCACGGCCGCCGACCCGGTGACGCCGGCGGCGGGGGCCGAGCGGGCGGCCCAGGCGCTGCCGGCGGGGATCGTGGTCGGGTGGCAGGGCAGCGGGCACGGCGCCCTGGGCCAGTCGGCCTGCGCGACGGCGGCGGCCCGGGAGTTCCTGGTCAACGCCGTGGTGCCGACCTCGGGGACGGTCTGCCCGCCCTGATGGCGGGACGGTGGTCCCTGGCATCGAGGCGGTGGCTCCTTGTCACCAAGGCGGCGTTCCCGCGCCCGAGCCCCGGTCGCCGAGCGGCCGGGGCAGAGCGGTCCGCGAGCCGGCTAACAGCTCGAACAGCACCCGCAGCCCGGACCCGTGCACCCGGTGCAGCAGCTGCACCCGCCGAGCCCGGCCTGCTCCGGAGTCGTGACCTCCACCATGGCGACCTCCCGTGATCGGGCGGATGTTCCGCGACCGAAGGTATGTCCGCCTCGCGGTCCGCTCTACCGCTGGGCGTGGGAAGTCCCCTCACCCGATCGCGGAACGCCGACCAGCGACTCGTCGCACTGCGTGTCCGCCTCCCGTCAGCCGGTCAGCCGGTCAGCCGGTCAGGTCGTCCAGCGCCCGCTGGGCCGCCTCCAGTTCCGCGCGCAACTGCTCGACGCGCGCGAGGTGCCGTTCCCGCGCGGCCGTGAGCACGCTCTCCACCGCCTCGTCCACCTCGGGCGGCAGCAGCTTCGCCGCCTGCGCCACCGCCGACGCCGCCACCGGCGCCGCCTTCAGCGTCCGCTTCGAGCCCCACTGCACGTCCACCGTCCACTCGCCCTCGGCGGTGGACACCAGCGTCACCGTCACCTCGGCGGGCTTGGCCTTGCGCGCGCCCGTCGGCTTCGCGGCGGGCGCGGGCCTCGTCGGGGCGGGCGCCGGCGCGGGCTTCGGCTTGGCGGGCGGCGGCGCGGGCGTGTAGATGTGCTCGACCGGCGGCGCGGACGCCGGCTCCGGTTCCTTCGGCGCGGCGGGCGCGGCGGGCGCGGCGGGCGCGCGCTTGCGCGGCGCGGGCTTCTCCACGGTCAGCTCGCCGGGCGAGAACGACAGGTCGTCCTTGTCCCCCGTCGGCCGCACCTGGATGAAGTCGCCCTCCTCGGGCTCGGTGAACGCCATCACCTTCCCCGACCGGCCCGCCTCCACGCCGACCGCCGCGGAGGTGAACCAGACCGCGGGCGGCCGGCCCGCGGCCAACTCCGCGCGCAAGTGCTCGATGTCCTCGGGGGACAAGGAGTTCGGCTTCGCCTTCGCCATCTCGGCCACCTCCACGACTCGCACATGTGTTCGGTCGTGAAGTGTGCCCTATGGCACCGACAGCGGCGGAGGTCGGTGCCGAACCCCGGAACGGGCGAGGGGCCCCGCGCGGACCTCGTCGTCCACACGGGACCCCTCGCCGGGGCCTCGGCTCAGGAGCCGAAGCCGATCCAGTTGACGTTGACGAAGTCCGCGGGCTGGCCGCTGGTGAACGTCAGGTAGACGTCGTGGCGGCCGGTCAGCCCGGAGATGTTCGCCGGGACGGTGCGCCAGCTCTGCCAGCCGCCGGTGTTGGCGACGGAGAAGCTGCCGACCGGCGTGGCCGTCGGGCTGCCGACGCGGACCTCGACCAGGCCGCTCACGCCGCCCGCCGCGCCGCTGGCGACCCGTGCGGTGAACTGCCTGCCGGTGCGGGAGCCGAAGTCGACGCCCCGGTACAGCGCCCAGTCGCCGTTGGCGATGCCGGCGATGTTCTCGCCGCCGCCGGTGTCCGAGGTCGCCTCGCGCAGCAGGCCGCGGTGCTGGTCGTAGGACTCGGCCTGGATGGTGCCGAACGCGTCCCGGCTCACGGGCGGCGCGGTGGTCGTGGTGGTCGTGGTCGTGGTGGTCGTGGTGCTGGTGGTGGTCGTCGTGGAGGTGGGGACGACGCCGCCCGAGCCGGTGTCCGTGCCGCTGCCCGCCGGGCCGCGCCACGCGGTGGACGACGCGGGCACGGTCAGCGACTGCCCGTCGGAGAAGGTGACCGTGGTCGCCGCCGTGCCCGGGTTGTAGGCGACGTAGGTGCGGGCGCCGTTCTTGCTCAGCACGGCGTGCGTGGGCACGTTCGCGGTGACCGAGGTGTCGGGCGTGCCGAAGGTGTTCAGCGAGGTCAGCCAGTGGTGCGCGTGGGCGCGGGAGTCGCCGCTCTCCGGCTCCAGGCCGTTGCCGTACTGGGTCAGCGCCTGCGCCGGGTCGGCCAGCGCGAGGAACTGGGTGATGACGTCCTTCCACTCGACCTCGGTGCCGCCGTTGTTGGCGCGCAGCTCGTTGATGTTCTGGAGGATGTCGGCCTTGTAGTCGGCGTGGTAGAGCGAGCCGCCCGTGATCGGCAGCATGTTGATGCCGTGGATCTCCTCGGGGTTGGCCGTCCACCACGTGCTGTAGCTGCCGCCCGCGCCCCAGACGATGCCGAGGGTGTCGTGGCCGTAGGACGCGGGGAAGACCGCGTTGTCCTTGTCGAACCAGTACTGGCCGATCGCGGTCTCCTGCGTGGTGTGCAGGTAGATGCCCGCGTCGCGCAGCGCGGTGTCACCGGTGGCCTGCCCGAACAGCACGGCCGCGGTGGCGTACATCATCGCCTCGGACGAGGACTCCTCGTTGTTGCCGTGCGCGAAGCCCGCGTGGCCGGACGCCCAGCCGTGGCCCGCGTAGGCGTCGAAGTTGCGCAGGAACGGGAAGCGCGACTCGGACCGGTCGTGGTTGTTGGCGTCCTTGAGGATCAGCTTGACCATGCCGCCGTAGCGGGCGTCGCCCGCCCACGCCGCGTCGTGCTGCGCGACGATCGCGGCGGCCAGCGCGTAGTAGCCGTAGTGGAAGTGGTGGTCGTTCAGCTCGGCGTCGGTGCCGTAGCCGGCGGGGTAGCCGATCAGCGTGCCCCACGTGGCGTCGTAGGCGAAGTGCCGCCCGCTCTCGCCGGAGGACGCGGTGAGCCAGTCGGCGAGCCGGTCGCGGACCAGGGTCAGCAGCCGGTCGCGCCCGGCGGTGTAGCCGATCTGGTTGGCCACCGGCACCAGCGCGGCCAGGCGCCACAGCGCCTTGCCGGTCCAGTAGGTGTCGGACGCGCCCTTCCACGGGTCGGCGGCGTTCAGCTCCTGGTCGATCTCCGAGCGCAGGCGGTTCTTGTCGGCCGCCGGCGACAGCGGGAGGGCCGGCAGGACGCCGTTGAACGCGCTGCGCGTGGTGAACGAGGCGCCCTCGCGCAGCCGCATCTCACCGCGCGGCGAGGTGTAGCGGTAGGCGGTGGTGGAGTCGGCGGAGTTGAGCCACTGGTGCCGGTAGAGGGCCTGGAGGGTGCCGGTCTGGGTGCCCTGGCGGGCGGTCGTCGTGGCCGTGTAGGTGGCGGTGAGCTGGGCGTTCGCGGAGTTGTAGGACCAGCTGACCCTGGTGTCGGTGACGAAGGAGAACGCGTAGCGCTGGAACAGGCTCAGCGCGTCCCGGCTCGGCAGCACGGCGACGGAGAAGAACGACGCGGGCGAGGTGGCCTCGGCGGTGCCGGTGACCGACCAGTTCGCCGGGGAGAACAGGGCGTAGTCGTGGCCGTTGACGGTGACGCCGAGGGTGGTGCCGGTGTTGCTCCAGATCGTGGTGGAGCCGTTGAAGCCGACCCGGGCGTTGCCGCCGGTGGCCTCCGCGTAGACGTACGGCGAGCCGTGGCCGATGGTGGTGCGCAGGGTGCGGGTGCCGTCGGTCCACAGTGGAGTGACGGTCCAGTCGGACCAGCCGTCCACCTGCGTGCGCGGCGCGTTGAGGCCGCTGACGCCGATGAACAGCTCGTCCCGGTGCATGAACTCGTAGCCGCGGCCGTCGGGGGTGATGACCGGGCTGGTCGGGTAGCCGACGCCCAGGCCCTGCGCCGCCGCGTGGAACGTCAGCGGGTGGGCGTACATGTTCTCGGAGTAGGGGTTGCCCGCGTAGCGCTGGAAGGCCAGCGAGGACCACCAGTCGTTGGTCGGGACCGGTCGGCCGGCCACCCGCGAGGTGACCTTCGGGGAGACGGCCGCGCCGTCGGAGTTGGTCGGGCCGGTGGCGCCCGCCGGCCGGGACGTGGCGTAGCTGCCGGAACCGACGGTGACGGCGCCGGCCGTGCCGGGCAGGGCGAGGGGGATGACGGCGGCCACGGCCACGGCGGCCGTCAGAGCCGCCAGGTGTGGGCGGATCGAACGCACGGGAACCTCCAGCAGGGACTCACAGCTCTGTGAGCGGAAGGGTGTGAGAGCGCTCTCACACCGGCAAACGGTAAACGCCCAGGTGCCGCCTGTCTACGGTTGGCGGCGACTTGCGGTGTCAAGCCCCGCCCTGCGCCGTTCCGGGTCGCCGCCCGTGCGCCGACCCGCGCCGTCGCCGCTGGGCCGACCCGCGCCGCCCGGTGGCGGACCGCACTGCCTCGCGCCAACCCGAGCCGCCTGGCACCGGCCCTCGCCGCCCGGTGCCGCTTCGCCGTGCCCGGTGCCGCCCGGCGCCGCCGGCTCTTGCCCCTGCGCCGTGTCCGGCGCCTGCCGCCTCGCCCTGCCCCGTCTCGCCCTGCCGCGCGCCGTCCCGTCAGGACGCGTCGTCGGCGGGGGCGTCGGCGTCTTCGGCGTCTTCGGCGTCTTCGGCGTCTTCGCCGACCCGGAGGCGGTACTCGCAGCCGTACTCGACGGCGTACTCCAGGTCGTAGTGGTGGACGATCTTGGGACCGCCGTGGAGGTGCACGTGGGTGACGGTCTGCTGCGGCGCGACCGGTGGCTTGGCGCGCGAGTCGACCCGGCCGTCGAGGGGTCCGCCGACGAACCGCACCACGTACGCCTGCGTCATCGGTGTGCCTCCCTCTCTCCGACAGTCCCGTCCATGGTACGGGCGGACCAGTCGGAACAGGGCCGATCCGCTGTCGGAAACAGCCGGACGTACCAGTGTCCGGGCAGGTCGCCGGGGGTGTCGGCGGATCAGGCGACCTGCCCCCGGTGCACCGGTGACCCGGGGGGCAGGTCGCGTATCTCACCCGCTCGGGGGACCGTCACTCCGCCCGCTTGCGCGACGGCTGCACGCGCGGCGGCTCGCCGGGCATCTTCGGGTAGTCGGGGGGGTAGGGCATCTCGCCGCGTTCGTCGTTGGCGTACCAGTCCAGCAGGGTCTCCAGGCCGAACGCCTCGTCGTCCAGGCCGGCGTGCGGGTCGCCGTGCTCCGCCAGGCGTCCCGGCGCGGTGAGCACGTCGAAGTCGTCGGGGTCCACAGTGGACAGCTCGTCCCACGTCACGGGCATCGACACCGTGGCCCTGGGCGTGCCGCGGACCGACCAGGCGGACGCGATGGTGCGGTCCCGCGCGGCCTGGTTGTAGTCCAGGAAGACGCGCTCGCCGCGCTCCTCCTTCCACCACGACGTGGTGGCCCGGTCCGGCGCCCGGCGCTCCACCTCGCGCGCCAGCGCGATCACCGCGTGCCGCACGTCCACGAAGTCCCACTCGGGCCGGATCCGCACGGCCACGTGGACGCCCCGGCCGCCGGAGGTCTTCGGGTAGCCGACGAGGCCCAGCTCGTCCAGCACCTCCCTGAGGACCTGCGCCACCTCCACCGCGTCCCGGAAACCCGTGCCCGGCTGCGGGTCCAGGTCGACGCGCAGCTCGTCGGGCCGGTCGGTGTCGGCGGCGCGCACGGGCCAGGGGTGGAAGTCGAACGTGCCGAGGTTGGCGGCCCACGCGAGCACGGCGGGCTCGGTCGGGCACACCTCGTCGGCCGGCCGGCCGGAGGGGAACCTGACGCGGGCCGTGCCGACCCAGTCGGGCGCGCCCTTGGGCAGCCGCTTCTGGTAGAACGCCTCCCCGGTCACGCCGTCGACGTACCGCTTCAGTGTGGTGGGCCGGTCGCGCAGCACGCGCAACAGCGGTTCGGCCACGGCCAGGTAGTACTCGACCACCTGGAGCTTGGTGATGCCGCGTTCGGGGAAGTAGACCTTGCCCGGGTTGGACACCCGGACCACGCGCTCGCCGACGCTCAGTTCCACCGCTTGGGCCACGCGGGTGAGCCTAACCCCGATCGGCCCGGCGACCGGCGTGAACGCGCCACGCGGGGCTCGCGCGCCGGCTCAGCGGGGCGCCCGCGACGCCAGCCCGGTGACGAACGACTCCAGCGCCAGCTCGAAGCTGTCGTGGTCCAGCTCCTGGGCCACGGCCGGCAGCAGGTGGGCCTTGTCCAGGTTCGGGTACCGGTCGCGGTAGAGGGCCTGGTCCTCGGAGAAGCCGCTGGAGAACGTGCTCAGCGCCGCGCCGAACACCAGGTACATCAGCCCGGCCGCGATCATGGTCGCCTCCCGCCGCGACCAGCCGGCCGCCACCAGGCCGCCGTGCACGACGTCGAGGCGCCGCAGGGACGCCTCCCGGTGCGCGGGTCCGTAGGCGAGGAACGGGACGATGTTGGGGTGCCGCGCCAGCGCCGACCGGTAGGACCACGCCGCGCTGCGCAGGCCGCTGCGCCAGTCGCCGCCGTCGAAGCCGGACACGTCGACCTTCTCCAGGATCTCGGCCGCGACCTCGTGCAACAGGTCGTCCTTGGTGCTCACGTGCCCGTACAGGGACGCGGCCTGGACGCCCAGCTCGGCGGCCAGCTTGCGCATCGACAAGCCGTCCAGCCCGTCACGGTCGATGATGAGCAGGGCGGCGGTCCGGATGCGCGAGGCGCTCAGGATCGGGTTCCTCGGCATGTCGCTCCCCTTGCCCGTGGGTCTGGTGCACGCCTAGGTTAGATAACCTAACACCGTTCGGTTAGGAGGGCAGCGAGGTGGACCTGCGCATCTCGGACGAGCACCGGCAGCTGCGGGAACTGGCGCACCGGTTCACCGAGGAGCGCATCGTGCCGCACGCCGCCCGCTGGGACCGCGACGAGGCGATCGACCGCGACCTGGTGCCCGCCCTCGGCGAGGTGGGCTTCCTGGGCCTGGGCGTCCCGGAGGAGCACGGCGGCTCCGGCGGCGACCACCTGGCGTACTGCCTGGTCCTGGAGGAGATCGCGCGCGGCGACTCGGCCGTGCGCGGCATCGTCTCGGTCTCCCTCGGCCTGGTCGGCAAGACCATCGCCAGGCACGGCACCGACGCCCAGAAGCGGCGCTGGCTGCCCGACCTGTGCGCGGGCCGCGCCCTGGGCTGCTTCGGCCTCACCGAACCCGGCACGGGCTCCGACGCGGCCTCCCTGGCCACGAAGGCGGTCCGGGACGGCGACGACTGGGTGATCACCGGGCGCAAGGTGTTCATCACCAACGGCACCTGGGCCGACGTGGCGCTGGTCTTCGCCCGGACCGGCGGGCCGGGCGCGCGGGGCATCACCGCGTTCCTCGTGCCGACCGGTTCGCCCGGTTTCACCGCCACCGAGATCCGCGGCAAGCTCGGCATGCGCGGCCAGGCCACCGCCGAACTCGCCCTCGACGGCGTCCGCGTGCCCGACGGGCACCGGCTCGGCGACGAGGGCGCCGGTTTCAAGCTCGCCATGGCGGCGCTGGACCGGGGCCGGATGTCCGTGGCCGCGGGCTGCGTCGGCGCGGCGCGCGGCGCGCTGGAGGCCGCGATCGGCTACGCCAAGCAGCGCGAGCAGTTCGGCAGGCCCATCGCGGGCTTCCAGCTCGTGCAGGAGCTGCTGGCGGACATGGCCGTGGAGACCGACGCCGCCCGCCTGCTCACCTGGCGGTGCGCCGACCTGGCCGACCGCGGCGAGCCGTTCGGCACCGAGGCGTCCATGGCCAAGCTCTACGCCAGCGAGGCCGCCGTGCGCGTGGCCGACAAGGCCGTCCAGGTCTTCGGCGGCTACGGCTACACCGACGAGTACCCGGTGGGCAAGTACCTGCGGGACACCCGGGTCACGACCCTCTACGAGGGCACCAGCCAGATCCAGAAACTGCTCATCGGCCGGGCGCTGACCGGCATCAACGCGTTCGCGTAGGAGGACGTCATGGATTTCGGGCTCGACGACGAGCAGCGGGAGGTCCGCGAGTGGGTTCGGACCTTCGTGCGCCGCGAGGTGGCGCCCCTCGAACCGGAGGTGCTGCGCCGGGAGCGCGCCGGGCAGCCCGGCCTGACCCGGGACGAGCTGAAGGAGCTCCAGGACAAGGCCAAGGCCGCGGGCTTCTTCGGCCTGCTCACGCCCCAGGAGTACGGCGGCATGGGCCTGGGCGCGGTGATGACCGCGCTCGTGGAGGCCGAGCTGGGCCGCAGCTTCGTGCCGTTCCGGTTCGGCGGCTACGCGGACAACATCCTGTTCCACGCCAACGAGGAGCAGAAGCAGCGCTACCTGCTGCCCACGATCTCGGGCGAGCGGGTGTCGTGCTTCGCGATCACCGAACCGGGCGCGGGCTCCGACGCCAAGGCCATCCGCACCTCCGCCCGCAAGGAGGGCGGCGAGTGGGTGATCAACGGCGAGAAGACGTTCATCACGCAGGGCAACGAGGCCGACTTCGTGATGGTGTTCGCGGTGACCGACCGGGAGAAGGGCGCGGACGGCGGCGTCACGTGCTTCCTGGTCGACCGGGACATGGGGTGGAAGTCCGAGCCCATCCAGACCATGGGCCAGTGGGGCCCGGCGGCGCTGGTGTTCGACGAGGTGCGCGTGCCCGAGGAGAACGTCCTCGGCGAGGTCGGCAAGGGCTTCCAGCTGGCCATGCAGTGGATCGGCCAGGGCCGCTACCTGCTGCCCGCGCGGGCGATCGGCTCGTGCGAGCGGCTGGTGGAGATGGCGGTCGAGCAGGCGAACAACCGCGTGACGTTCGGCCAGCCCATCGCGTCCTACCAGGCGATCCAGTGGATGATCGCGGACTCGGCGGTGGAGATCGAGGCGCTGCGCTGGCTCGTGCTGCACGCGGCGTGGCTGGTGGACCAGGGCGTCGACTCCCGGCACGCGCAGTCGATGGCCAAGCTGTACGGCGGCGTCAAGGCCAACGAGATCGTCGACCGGGTGCTCCAGATCCACGGCGGCATGGGGTACACGCGGGAGCTGCCGGTCGAGCGCTGGTACCGCGAGCTGCGGCTGCTGCGGATCTACGAGGGCACGGACGAGATCCAGCGGCGCACCATCGCGCGCAACCTGCTCAAGGGGCACGCGAAGGTGACCGGCAGCCTGGGCTGAGGCCGGGGTCGCCCGGCGCGGTGGTCTCCCCCGCGCCGGGCACGGCGGTCACGTGGGCGACCCGCCGCCGCTGCCGTGGAGCCCACGCGGGACCCGCGACCGTGCGGCCCACGCCGGGCTCGCGACCGTGCGGCCCACACCGGGCTCGTCGCCTCCCGCCGGGCGGTCAGCCCAGGCTCGTGAGCATCTGCGCGCACACCCGCGCCAGGTGCTTGCGCATGGCGTCCGACGCGCGCCCCGGCTCCCCCGCCGCCACCGCGGCGACCAGCGCGTCGTGGTCGTCCAGGGAGGCGTGCTGGTGCGGCGGGTCGTCCCGGAGCCCGCTGCGCAGCAGCACGACCCGCTGCTGCACCAGCCGCACCTGCTCCGCGATCCGGGGGCTGCGGGCCGCGTCCAGCAGCGCCTGGTGGAACGCCAGGTCCAGCCGGTAGGGGAAGCGCTCCCCCGCCGAGTAGGCCCGGCGCGACTCCTCGCACACCGCCCGCAGCCGCACCACGTCCGCCTCGGTCCGCCGCGACGCCGCGAGCCCGGCCGCCGCGCACTCCAGCGCCGTGCGCAGCTCGAACAGCGCCTGCACCTCGGCCGCGTCGGCGGTCGGCACGGACGCGCCCCGGTGGGGCACCAGCACCAGCAGCCCCTCGGACGCCAGGTGCCGGATCGCCTCGCGCAGCGGCCCGCGCGAGATGCCCAGGCGCTGGGCCAGCTCGACCTCGTTGACCCGGGTCCCGGGTGGGATCTCGCCGGTCAGCACCAGCTCGCGGAGCACTTCCACGGCCTGACCGGCCAAGCTCAGGTGCAGGGGAGGTGTCACGTACGTCTCCTAGCGCCGACCGACCGCCGCCATGTTAACTGTCGACAGTTGGCAGCGCTGCGATGGAGGGACGCGTGGCACACGAACTGGTCGCCGAGGTCTGGCGGGGTGGGTTCCTGGAGTCCGTGCACCACGGCTCGGTCGTCGCGCTCGACCGGGACGGCCGCGAGGCGCTGGTCGTGGGCCGACCCCACGACACCGCCTACCCGCGCTCGTCCAACAAGCCGGTCCAGGCGCTCGCCATGCTCCGCAACGGCCTCGACCTCGACGGCGAGCTGCTCGCCCTGGCGTGCGCCAGCCACTCCGGCGAGGACTTCCACGTGGCGGGCGTGCGCCGGGTCCTGGAGGCGCACGGCCTCGACGAGGGCGCGCTCCAGTGCACCCCCGGCCTGCCCATCGGCGAACGGGCGCTGAGGGACCACTTCGCCGCCGGGCGCGACGCCGCACCCGTCTACATGAACTGCTCGGGCAAGCACGCCGCCATGCTCGCCACCTGCGTGGTCAACGGCTGGTCCACGCACGACTACCTCGACCCGCGCCACCCGCTCCAGCGGGCCGTCCACGACACCCTGGCGGAACTGGCCGGCGAGCCCATCGGCGCCGAGGGCGTCGACGGCTGCGGCGCGCCGCTGCTCGGCATCAGCCTCAAGGGCCTGGCCAGGGCGTTCAGCACGATCGCCACCGCCGGCGAGGGCAGCCACGAGCACCGCGTCGCGCGGGCCATGAGCGGCCACCCGGAGTGGGTCGGCGGCACCGACCGCGACGTCACCAAGCTCATGCGGGCCATCCCGGGCGCGGTGGCCAAGGACGGCGCCGAGGGCGTGTACGCGGTGGGCCTGCCCACCGGCGAGGCCGTGGCCTGCAAGATCGCCGACGGCTCCAGCCGCGCGCGGGCCGTGGTCGTGGTCGCCGCGCTGCGCAGGCTGGCCGTCGACGCGCCGGACGAGCTGGCCACGTCACCGGTGCTCGGCCACGGACGCGCGGTCGGCGCGGTGCGGCCGTCACCCGTCCTGGTCGGCTGACCGGGCACGGGTTGAAGCGCCGGCTACCCTGGCTGCATGTCCAGCGCCCGCGCCGCCGACTTCCCCGACGACCGGCCAAGCGACCGGTCCGAGGAGGGCTGGTTGGCCGACGAGCTGATCGGCCTGGACCGCGACGACCCGGAGACCAGGGCGTTCGCCGAGCACCTCGACCGCATGCAGCGCTCGCGGCCCAACTTCACCGTGGAGGGCTCGCTCGCGGGCGTCTCGGAGTTCGCGGACTCCGCCAACCGCGCCGGCGGGCTCAGGCGGCTGGTCGCGGTCGTCGTGGTGGGCCTGATCCTGCTGGGGGTGGCCGTGAGCGCGTGGTACTACCTCGGCGCCCTGCTCACCGTCCTGTTCGGCTGACGACCCGTTCCGGCGACATCGACTAATGTGGAGGTATGGAACCTGTCGTCGGCGCCACCCCGAAGGTGGTTCGCTCCGAACTGGAGTGGCGGGAGATCCTGTCCCCCAAGGAGTACGCGGTGCTGCGCGAGGCGGGCACCGAGCCCGCGTGGACGGGTGAGTACACCGACACCAAGTCCGAGGGCGTCTACACGTGCCGCGCCTGCGGGACCGAGCTGTTCCGCAGCGAGACCAAGTTCGACTCGCACTGCGGCTGGCCCTCGTTCTACGCGCCCCAGGCCGGTGACGCGGTGATCCTCCGGGAGGACCGGTCCCACGGGATGGTCCGCACCGAGGTGTTGTGCGCCAACTGCCACAGCCACCTCGGGCACGTCTTCGAGGGCGAGGGCTACGCCACACCGACCGACCAGCGCTACTGCATCAACTCGGTCAGTTTGCGTCTGGTCGAGCCGCCCGTTGATCCAGCAGACTGAAGGCCCTGCTCGGAACGATGGCAAGTCCACACTGGGAGGAATAATGCGCATCTTCAAGGGCACGGACGGCGAGGGCTCCGGGGGCGTGGACGGCGCTTCGTCCTCCTGAGTCGGCCGGAAGCCCCGGGACCCGCGCTCCGGCGTCGGGACCCGGGGTTTTTCCTTGGGCGAGGCTTGAGGTCGTCAACCCTAAGGCTTGCTCAAGCACCCTTGCCGGGGTGTGGCCTGCGGCACACGATTGCCTCCTGGTTGGTGGACCCGGGTCCACCGAGGCCACAGGGGGTGGACCGTGGAGCGACCGTGGGGGCTGTCCGGGCCGGAGTTCCTGCAGCTGTACTGGATCGTGCTGGCGGTGTCGCTGGCGTTCGCGGTCTTCCTGCGGGCACGGCTGGGGAAGGCGCGGGGAGGCGCCTCCTCGCACGTGCCCGACCTGCTGGACATCGCCTACCTGACCGGCGGACCGCGACGGGTGGTGGAGGCGTCGGTGGCGCGGCTGATCGCGTCGGGCGTGCTGGTGCCGGCCCGCAGCGGGACCGTGCGGGTCGTGGGCGAGCCGGCCGGCGGGCACCCGGTCGACCTGGCCGTGGTGGCGGACGTGACGCGCTACCGCATGCGGACGTTGCACCTGCTGTTCCAGTCGGCCCCGGACGGCGCGGAGCCGCTCGCCGTCGGGCGTCGGCTGGTCGACGAGGGCTACCTGGTGGAGCCGGGTCGCGCCAGGTCGTCGGCGCGGCTGGGGGTGGCGCCGGCGGTGCTGGTCCTGGCGGTCGGCGCGGTGCGCTGGGCGGCCGAGCTGGCCGCGGGGGCGCCGGTCGGGTGGTTGACGCTGTCGCTGGCGCTGACCGGGGTGGCGGTGTCGCTGCTGGGGAAGGTCGGTTCGCAGGTGCTCACCGCGCGCGGTCGTGACGCGGTGTCGAAGGCTCGCGCAGGCGAGGTCACCGGGGGGTGGGGGGTGACCGGCTCGGCCCGCGAGGCCGAGCTGGTCGCCCTCAACGGTTTCGAGGCCCACCCGGACCTCCTGCTGCGCGCGGCGGCCCGCCCCCAACCGCTCGCGACGGCGCGGGCGGCGGCGGTCTCGCGGCCGTCGCGGTCCCGCGCGTCGTCGTCGCGTTCGTCCTCGCGTTCGTCGTCCGGATCGGCGGGCGGTTGGGTGGTCCTGGGCGGTTCCGGCGGTTCGAGCGGTTCCGACAGCTGCGACGGTTTCGACGGCGGCAGCGGCTTCGACGGCGGCGGCAGCAGTTGCGGTGGCGGCAGCAGTTGCGGCGGCGGCGGTGGGGGCGGCTGCGGCGGCGGTGGCGGCTGCTGAGCCACCGGGCGGCGGTCGTGGCTTTCCCGTGGTGGTACGGCGCGGCGCTGGTCGTCGCGGTGGTGGTCGGGCTGCGGCTCAAGCGGGTCACCGGCGCCGCGCCCGGCCGGGTGCTCGGGTTCGAGGAGCTCGGGTACCTCGGGGGCGGGCCGGTGCGGGCGGCCGAGGGGGCCGTGGCGGGGGGGGTGGCCGCCACCCGGGCGCGGGTGTCGGGCTCGACGGTGATCGCCGTCCCGCCCGCCTTCGCCGACGAAGGCGACCCGACGGCGTTGCGGGCAGCGGTCCTGAGCCGGCTGCCGCAGGACCTGGACGACCTGGTGGTCGACATCGCCGCCGGCGCCCCGGCCCGGCGGATCGGCGCACGCCTGGTGGCGGAAGGGCTGCTGGCGGCGCCCCGTCGCCGCCTGGCGCGGGCGGCCCTGTCCGTGCTCCCGCTGGCCCTGCTCGCGGCGGCGGCCGTCGCGGCGGGTCCGGGCGGTTGGGTGACGGCCACCGCGCTGTCCGTCACCGGTGTCCTGGCAGTCCTGCTGCTGTCGACCCCGCCACCCGTGCTGACCAGGCACGGCGCACGGGCGTTCGCCCAGGCCACCGCGGGCCTGGCCCCGGTCGACCCGGCCGAGGTGACGGCCCGCTACGGCCTGCCGCGCACCACCGCGCCAAGGACCCCGAGAGCCCCACCAGCCCCAGCAGCCCCGTCCGCGCCGCACAGGGGGTCGGCGCGGCCGGGGTCGGCGGGATTCGACGCGGTGTTCAACGGCGAGCACGCGGAACCGATCACCCATCCGGAGGCGTCTGACGCACCACGTGCGCGACGTTCCCACGCCGCGTCGGTGGGACCGCGGCGCTGGAGCCGCCGCAACGGGTGGCTGGTCGCCGGTGGTTGGTTCGCGGGCGGTTGGTTGGCCGGTGAGTACCTGACGAGTGACGGGTGGGAGGGCGACGACGGTGGTGGATTCGTGGACCCGGGTTCCGACGGGTTCGGCGGGGTCGGGGGGTTCGGCGCCTGAGCTGTGGCCGGAGGAGCGGGCGCTCCTGATGGCCGGCCCGGGGCGCGCGGCGGAGGTCGCGCTGGTGTCGCTGGTCGACGCGGGCGCGGTGCGGATCTCGCGCGGAGGTCTGACCAGCCAGGTGCACCGGCCGGGCCGGACGTGGAGCCCGCTGCAGGCGCGGGTGCTCCGCTCGCTGCCGATGTCGCTGGGCGACGCCATCGCCACGACGGCCGCCGGCCCGGAAGCGCAGGCCATGAGGCAGGACCTCATCGCCCGCGGCTACCTCACCCCACCTGGGCGGCGGGTGGCGATGCGGTGGCTGCGGCGATACCTGCTGCTGGCGGCCGCGGGGGCGCTGGTGCTCACCATCGCGCTGGACGTGCCGTTCATCGGGGTCGCCGCGGTGGTCGTGGGCGCGCTGACCGGCTGGATCGCCTTCGGCCGTGCCGGACGACCGCTGACGAGCACGGGCCTGGCCGCGGCACGCCGACTGCGCCTGGACGCGACGGAAGCGGAACGCCGCCTGGCCGGATCCCCCGTCCGGCCGAAGTCGGCCCCGGACTGGATGGCGACCCAGGCGTTGACCCCGGCGGACCGGCTGGTGCTGGTGGCGTGCCACGGGCTGCTGGGCCGGATCGGGCGGCAGAACGTGTGGCAGGTGCTCCACATCGAGCCGTCAGCGGCCAAAACCCTGAAGCGGCGCAAGCGAACCTCCGGCGGCGACGGCGGGGCCTCGGCGTGCGGCGGCGGGTGCGGCAGTTGCTCGGGCAGCAACTGCAGCGGCGGGGGCGACAGCGGTTCGAGCAGCGGCGGTTCCTCGTGCGGCGGCGGCGGGGGTTGCGGCGGAGGCGGGGGCGGAGGCGACTGATCCTGCCGGTCTTGCACCGGGAGGGCCGGTTGGGGCTCGCAAGTGCCAGAGGGTTGGCAGGGCTGGCGGGTTGGCAGGGCTGGCGGGTTGGCAGGACCGGCGGGGTCGGCAGGGCTCGCGGGTCGGCAGGGCTCGCAGGTCGGCAGGGCCGGCGGCGGCTGGGGAGCGGTAACTGACTGGTGCGGCCGGCGGCTGGCAGGGCTGTGGCGATTGAGGGTCGGCGTTGGCGAGTCGGCAGGCGGGTTGGCCCGGCGGTCGGGTTGGCCGGCGGGCCGTGGAGTGGCCGGTCTGCGGGTTGGCTGGCGGCGGGCTGATGGCCGGGGTGTGCGGCGGCAGGCTGGTCGGTGGCGGGCCGGCCGGTGAGCGCGAGGTGGCTGGCAGCGGGCCGGCCGGTGGCGGGCTGGCCGGCAGGGCGTGAGGTGGCCGGTGGTGGGTTGATGAGGCCGGCGGCCGGGGCGGGGTGTGAGGTGGTTGGGCGGTGCGGTGGTGGGGCAGGGCGGGGGTGGCTGGTCGTGCGTTCGGCCGGAGTCGGAGACGGAGTTGGAGTTGGAGTCCGGGGCAGGCTCGGGGGCGGGGTGGTGTGGTGGTCGGCGCGGGTTCCTTCATGTCTAACCGAGTGACTTGACCCCCGTTTCCGTACATCGGCCACCCGATCGTGTATCAAGAACTCCATATCAGCAGGTCAGAGAGGTAGCCATGGAGAAGCTGGGCGTGGGTGTCGGCTGGCGCCCCGAGATCGACCTGACCGTTGAGCGCCTCCCCGGCGTGGATTTCGTCGAGGTCGTCGCCGAGAACCTCCGCCCCGACCACCTCCCCGAGTCCGTCCTGCTCCTGCGCGAGCGCGGCCTGCCCGTCCTCCCCCACGCCGTCTCGCTGTCGTTGGGCGGGGCCGACCCCGTGGACGCCGGCCGGGTCGCCCACCTCGCCTCCCTGGCCGAGGCGCTCGACGCACCGCTGGTCAGCGACCACGTGTGCTTCGTGCGCGCGGGCGGTCTGGACTCCGGGCACCTCATGCCGCTCCCCCGCACCCGCGACGCCCTCGACGTGCTGGTCTCGAACGTCACGGCGGTCCAGCGCGACCTCCCCGTGCCGCTCGCGCTGGAGAACGTGGCCGCCCTCCTGGAGTGGCCCGGCGGCGAGCTGACCGAGGGCCGGTTCCTCGCCGAGCTGGTCGAGCGGACCGGGTGCCACCTCCTGGTCGACGTCGCGAACCTCTACGCCAACGCGCGCAACCTGGGTACCGACGTCGACCGCTTCCTCGACGAGATCCCCTTGGAGCGCCTCGCCTACGTCCACGTCGCGGGCGGCGCGGAGCACGGCGGCCTCTACCACGACACCCACGCCCACGCGGTCCCGCCGGAGGTCTTGGACGTGCTCGCCCGGCTCCGCGAGCGCGTCGACCCGCCGGGTGTGCTGCTGGAGCGGGACGACGACTACCCGTCCGACGCGGAGTTGGCCGAGGAGCTGGCCGCGATCCGGGCGGTGGTCGGGTGACCGGGCCGCAGCGGGAGCGGCTGGCCGCCGCGCAGGCCGAGTTGCTCCGGGCCCTGCTGGCAGGTGGGCCGGCGCCGGAGGGGTTCGCCGCGGACCGGGTCGAGGTCGAGCGGCGGGCGTTGCTCAACAAGCGCCGCGGCATCGTGGCCTCGCTGCGACCCGAGGTGGCCGCGGAGCTGGGTGAGCGGTTCCGGCCGCTGTTCGACGAGTACGCGCGGCAGCACCCGCGGCGGGCCGGCACCCGGTTCCGCGAGGACGCCGCCGCGTTCGCCGAGTGGGCCGTCGCCCGGGGCGAGTTGCCGCCGCCGCGGAAGAAGCGGTGGTGGCGGGTGGGGTCCGGCTGAGCAACCCGGATGGGCGAGCAACCCGGACGGGCTCCGGTCACGTCCTCGGCACATGCCGAACCACTTGTCACGACCCGTCGCGGTGTTGGCGTTGCTGCTGACCTCGGGGTGCGGCGTCGACGCCGTCCAGGGGTGCACGTTGATGGGCACGCCCGTCGGCATCGCGATCGACGTCCGCCACCCCGACGTGGCGAACGTGGCGATCGAGGTTTGCTGGGCCGGTTCCTGTGTTACCCCGGTCGTGGCACTGCATCCATCCAGTCGGGTCGGTGGCACGACGTGCACCGGCACCGGCCCGGACGACACGTGCGGCGCCTGGTCCGAGCCGACCGGGGAGCTGAGCGGTTTCGCGGAAGTCGAGGGCCTGCCCGCCGAACCGGTGAACGCCCGCCTGACGCTGTCAGACCAATCCGGATCTGCGCTGGTCGAGCGCGAGATCGCGGTGACGCCCGAAATGGCCTACACCAACGGTCCGAACTGCCCAGCGGGTGGGCCACAGGCACGTATCGCGGTTGAGCCCGACGGCTCAGTCACCGAACGGTAGGTAACCGTTTACTCCGCTGAATCGGCCAAGAACATACCGACCAATCAGCGGCTGTCCCGCCCGACCCGGCCCCTTACCGTCGAGGGTCAAGGGCGACGTCACTCCCGGTATTTCTGCCGCGACCGCGGGTAGCAAAGCCCTTCCGGCCGCGCTCACCGCAGCGCGCGGCACCTCACGGGAGGTTTCGACGAAGTGAAGAACCCACGTTGGCGCGGCATGACATCGGTGGCCGCGCTGGTCGCGGCGACCGTCACGGGGAGCGGCCTCGCACCCCACGCCCAGGCCGAGGACCTGGCCGAGCGGCAGGGCGAGCACCGCACCGTCACCCTCATCACCGGCGACCGGGTCGTCCTGGTCGGCGACGACGTGAAGACCCTCGTCGCCGCGCCCGGGCGGGAACGGGCGGTGTTCCACTCCTACGAGCGCGACGGGCACCTGCACGTGGTCCCGCGCGACGCGGCCAGGCTGGTGTCACAGGGCAGGCTCGACCCGCGGCTGTTCGACGTCACGGGTCTGGTCGAGGCGGGTTACGACGACGCCCGCCGCGACCACCTGCCGCTGATCGTGGTCGGTGATCGGCAACCCTCCACGGCGGGGTTGCGGACCGGTCGCGACCTGCCCGCGGTCGGCGCGCACACCGCGCAGGTGGTCAAGGCCCGGGCGACGGACACCTGGCGAACGCTCGCGTCGGGGGCGAGCGTGCGCAAGGTGTGGCTGGACGGCGTGCGCCGGCCGGCCCTGGACCGCTCCACCGCGCAGATCGGCGCGCCGACCGCGTGGCAGGCGGGCCTGACGGGCAAGGGCGTGAAGGTCGCCGTGCTGGACACGGGCATCGACGCCGACCACCCGGACCTGGCCGGTCACGTGGTGGGCGCGGCGAACTTCACCGAGGCGCCGGACAACACCGACGAGGTCGGCCACGGCACGCACGTCGCCGCCACCATCGCCGGTTCCAACGGGAAGTACCGGGGCGTGGCCCCGGAGGCGGACCTGCTCGACGCCAAGGTGTGCGTCGCGGAGGGCTGCCAGGAGTCGGCGATCCTGGCCGGCATGCAATGGGCCGCCGACCAGGGCGCCCACATCGTCAACCTCAGCCTCGGCGGCACCGACACCCCGGAACTGGACCCACTGGAACAAGCAGTCAACCAACTGTCATCTGACACCGGGACTTTGTTCGTCATCGCGGCGGGCAACAACTCCCGCCCGGAGACGATCGCCTCGCCCGGCAGCGCCGACGCCGCGCTGACCGTCGGCGCGGTGGACCGCACGGACGACATCGCACCCTTCTCCAGCCGCGGCCCGCGGATCAGCGACGGCGCGGTCAAACCCGACCTCACCGCACCCGGCGTGGACATCGTCGCGGCGAAGTCGAGCAGCGGCGTCGTGGGCACGCCCGTGGACGAGGACCACGTGGCCATGTCCGGCACGTCGATGGCCACCCCGCACGTCGCGGGCGCGGCGGCGCTGCTCGCGCAGCGGAACCCGGCCTGGACCGGCGCGCAGCTCAAGGCGGCCCTGGTCGCCTCGGCGCGGAACAACCCGTCGCTGACCGCGTTCGACCAGGGCGCGGGCCGGGTGGACGTCGCCGCCGCGCTGACCACCACGGTCACCGCGGAGCCCGCGAGCCTGGCCATGGGCCTGCAGAAGTGGCCGCACGACGACGACACCCCGATCACGAGAACGGTCACCTACCGCAACAGCGGCACGTCACCGGTCACGCTCGACCTGACCGCGGACGTGCGGGGCCCGGACGGCGGCGCCGCGCCGGCGGGCCTGGTGTCGGTGACCCCCGCGAAGGTCACCGTGCCGGCGGCCGGCGAGGCGACCGCCTCGGTCACCGCGAACACCCGCCTCGGCACGGCGAACGGCCTGTACGTGGGGTCGGTGGTCGCCACCGGCGGCGCGGAGCCGCTGCGGACCGCGCTGAGCGTGAACCGCGAGGAGGAGAGCTACGACGTGACGTTCAGCTACGTCGACGCCACGGGCGCGGCGGCTGACAACTACTACTCGACTGTCATCGGTTTGGACGATGACACATTCTCCTTCCCGTACGACGCGGACGGCACGTTCACGCTGCGGCTGCCGAAGGGCCGGTACTTCACCAGCTCCGACGTGATCACCGGCGAGTCGGGGCTGGCGCTGCTGCCCCACCCGGACCTGAACGTCACCGCCGACACCACGCTGGTGCTCGACGCCCGCACGGCCAGGCCGCTGCGGATCACCGCGCCGGACCCGGGCGCCGAGGAGGCGCTGGGCGACATCACGGTGGTGCGCAGGCACGGCGCGCGGCAGGCGAGCGTCAGCACCGCGTTCCTCGGCGGGTTCGGCCCGGACGTGTTCATCGCGCACTCCGGCCCGGCCCTGCCCGCGGAGGAGGTGACCGGCCTGATCGGCGCCCAGTTCCGCGGCACGCCGGACGGGGACACCCCGGTGTCCTACCGGCTCGCCTGGACCCACCAGGGCGAGCTGCCGACCGGGTTCGAACGCGCGCCGGCAGCCGCCGAGCTGGCCGAGGTGCGCGCGGACTTCGGCCCGGGACCGGCGGACCGGGAGTTCGGCTACGGCGGCAACCCGATGACCCCGGGCGGCGTCGGCGGCTGGGCGTGGACGACGGACGTGGCCGCGCCCGGCCGCGCGGTCAACCGCGTCAACGCGGACCTGGCCTGGTCGTGGGGTTTCCTCCAGTTCGGCCCGGAGGGCGCGGTGGAGACCACGCTGTCCTCGCCGGAGCGCACCTACAGCCGCGGTGGCACGGCCTCGGAACGCGCCAACGACCCGGTGTTCTCCCCGGCCCTGCCCGAGTCGCGGTCGCCGTACCTGGGGCGGCTGGGCGACGAGATCAGCTTCGCCCTGCCGCTGTTCACCGACGCCGCGGGCAACGGCGGCAACTCGTCGGTGGCCTCGGCGCGGACCTCGCTGCTGCGCGACGGCGCCCTGGTCGGCGAGACCCCGTACGCGGCCAACGGCCTGTTCGAGGTGCCCGCGGGCGCGGCGACCTACCGGGTGGAGACCGAGGCGGTGCGGCCGGAGGGGGTGTCGGAGTTCGCCACGCGGGTCGGCGGGGCCTGGACGTTCCGCTCCGACACGGTGGACGGCGACGAGTACGCGCCGCTGCCGCTGTCGGTGGTCCGGTTCACGCCCGCCCTCGACGCGTCCGGCGCGACGCCCCGGGGGCAGACCCTGCGGGTGCCGCTGACCGTGCAGCAGCAGGAGGGCGCGGGCAACGGCCGGGTGACGCGGATCGACGTCGAGGTGTCGTTCGACGACGGCGCGACGTGGACCGCCGTGCCGGTCTCGAACGGGGTGGCGCAGGTCGCCAACCCGGACGCGGCCGGGTTCGGGTCGGTGCGGGTGAAGGCAGGCGACAGCGCCGGCAACACCCTGGAGCACACCGTGATCCGCGCCTACAAGATCGCCTAGTGGCACGCGGTGCGCCGGGAGGGCACGGCCTCTCCCGGCACACCGCCTGCCACGGACAGTGACCACCGGTGGTGCGTTCGAGTGGTCGAACACCCCACCAAGAGACGCTGACCTCACCCTGACGGGTGGATAGCGTCGAGGACCGTTGGGGGGCTCCGCCACTTCCGGTCCACCGCCACCGCGGGTCTGCGGCGCCTCCCGACCGCGCGATCACCAGCGCACCACCGATGGGGAGACACCTGTGTTCAGACCACGAAAGCGCGGTAGGGCCCTCGGCGCCGCCGTCCTGGCGGGCGTGCTCGCCGCCACCACCGCCGTCGCCACGGCCACCACCGCTTCCGCGGCTCCACCCACCGCGTCCGCCACCGCGGCCATTTCCGATACCGCGACTGGGAGCGCTCCCGGTCCGGCGTCGGGGCAGCAGCGGAGCGTCACGCTGATCACCGGCGACCGGGTCGTGGTGACCGGCACGGCGGTCGGCGCGTTCCAACCCGGACCCGGCCGCGAGTCGATCAGCTTCCAGTCCCTGCACCGCGACGGCCGGCTGCACGTCATCCCGGACGACGCCGCCAAGGCCGTCGCGCGGGGCAGGCTCGACCCCCGACTGTTCGACGTCACCGGCCTGATCGACGCCGGCTACGACGACTCCCGGCGCGACACCGTGCCGCTGATCGTCACCGGCGGCTCCACCGCCGGCCTGCAGGTCACGGCGGAACTGCCTTCGGTGGACGCGGCGGCCGTCCGGGCACCCAAGACCGGTGCGGCGTTCCGGGACCTGCTCGACGACCCCGCCGTGGAGAAGGTCTGGCTGGACGGCGTGCGCCGGACCGCCCTGGACCGCTCCACCGCCCAGATCGGCGCGCCCACCGCCTGGCAGGCGGGCCTGACCGGCAAGGGCGTCAAGGTCGCCGTGCTCGACGGCGGCGTGGACGGCGACCACCCCGACCTCGCAGGCAAGGAGGTCGCCGAGCGGAACTTCACCGACGCCCCCGACGCCACCGACCGCGACGGCCACGGCACCCACGTGGCGGCCACCATCGCCGGCGGCGACCGCCGATACCGGGGCGTCGCGCCCGACGCGCGCATCCTCGACGGCAAGGTCTGCGTCAACAGCGGCTGCCCCGAGTCGTGGGTGCTGGCCGGCATGCAGTGGGCCGTCGAGCAGGGCGCGGACATCGTCAACCTCAGCCTCGGCGGCTACGACTCCCCCGGCGTGGACCCGCTGGAGGAAGCGGTCAACCGGCTGTCAGCTGATACCGGGACTTTGTTCGTCGTCGCGGCGGGCAACTCCGGGCGGTCCGAGTCGATCAACTCGCCGGGCAGCGCGGACGCGGCCCTCACCGTCGGCGCGGTCCGGCACGACGACGACCTCGCCCACTTCTCCAGCCGCGGCCCCCGCAACGGCGACGGCGCGGTCAAACCCGACCTCACCGCACCCGGCCTGAACATCGTCGCCGCGCGGGCCGCCGAGGCCACCATCGGCACCCCGGTCGGCAGGCGGCACCTGTCCCTGTCCGGCACCTCGATGGCGACCCCGCACGTCGCGGGCGCCGCCGCCCTGCTCGCCCAGCGGCACCCCGACTGGACCGGGGAGCGGCTCAAGGCCGTGCTGATGGCCTCGGCCAAGCCGAACCCCGGCCTGACCGTGTTCGACCAGGGCACCGGCCGCGTCGACCTGACCCGCGCGATCACCGCCGCCGTGGGCTCCGCCCCGGTCAGCGTCACCTTCCCCGAGCAGGCGTGGCCGCACCACGACGACACCCCGGTCAGCAGGACCGTCACCTACCGCAACAGCGGCGACCAGCCGGTCACCTTCGACCTCTCGGTCGACCTCCGCGGCCCCGGCGGCCGACCCGCGCCCGCGGGCCTGCTCACCGTCACCCCGACCGCGGTCACCGTGCCCGCCGGCGGCGAGGCCACCGCGACCGTCACCGCCGACACCAGGGTCGGCGACGTGGACGGCGCGTTCTCCGGCGTCGTGGTCGGCGGGCCCACGCGCACCCCGGTCAGCCTCGCCCGCGAGGTCGAGAGCTACGACGTGTCGGTGTCGCACGTCGACGCCGACGGCAACCCGGCCGTGGACCACACCACCGCGATCGTCGGCATGGACAACGACGTGTACGAGACGCTCTACGACTTCGACGGCACCGCCACCGTGCGCGTGCCCAAGGGCGAGTACCTGGCGCGCTCGGTCGTGCGCACCGGCGGCCGCACCGCCGTGCTCGGCCGGCCGGTCCTCACCGTCGACGGCGGGCACACCTCGTTCACCTTCGACGCGAGCGCGGCCCAGCCGATCCACGTCGCGCCGCCCGTGCCCGGTGCGACGCCGGCGATCAGCGACATCAACCTCTCCCGGGTTTACCGGGGCAGGCGCGTCACCCTCAACACCGCGTTCCTGTCCGGTTTCGACGGCATGCTGCTGGGCCACGTCGGCCAGACCCTGCCCGACGCCGACCTGACCGTCTCGGTCGGCGCGCAGTTCCAGGCCCCACCGGTCGACGGGACGCCGGCGCACTACCGGTTCCGCTGGGTCGAGCACGGCGCGGTGCCCACCGGCTACCACCGCACGCCCACCGAGGACGAGCTGGTCGAGGTGCGCACGGACTTCGCGCCCGCGCCCGCCGACCGCCAGCACCTGCACAGCGGCAGCGCCGGCCCCCTGGACGGCTCGGGCGGCTGGTCGGCGCTGCTGCCCGTGCCCGCGGGCGGCGAGGTGGTCGACCACATCACCCCGGAGGGGCTCACGTGGGGCTGGTCCTACCTGCGCCAGGCCCCGGACTACCGGACCGAGGCCGACTACTCCGCGCCGAACCGCACCTACGAGCCGGGCGGCAGCTACGCGGAGCGGTTCCTGTTCCCGGTGCTCGGGCCCGGCCTGTCCGGGCTCTCCGCCACCTACCTGGGCCTGTACGAGGACCGCATCACCTCGCAGGTGCCGCTGTTCAACGACCGCCACGGCAACCTGGGCAGGTCGAACGGGCAGTCCTCGCGCACCGCCCTGTACCGCGACGGGCGGCTCGCGGGCCTGTCCAAGGACCCGGTGGGCGAGTTCAGCGTGCCGGCGGGCGAGGCCCGGTACCGGGTCGAGCACGAGATCACCCGGGACCCGGCGGCGTTCGAGCTGTCCACGAAGGTCAGCGGGGCGTGGACGTTCCGCACGGACGTCCTGCCCGACGGGCAGGGGCGCAGGCTGCCGCTGTCGGTGGTCAGGTTCACGCCGGAGCTGGACGGCACGGGCGGCGCGCCCGCCGGGCGCGTGCTGCGGGTGCCGCTGGTCGTGGAGCAGCAGGACGGCGCGGACAACGGCGAGGTGCGCCGCGTCCGGGTCGAGGTCTCGTTCGACGACGGCCGGACCTGGTCGGCGGTGCCGGTGGCGGGTGACACCGCCCTCGTCCGCCACCCGGCCAAGGCCGGTTACGCGTCGCTGCGCGCCAGTGGTTCCGACAGCGACGGCAACACCTTCGAGCACACCGTGATCCGCGCTTACCGGATCGGCTGACCGGGGCGGGGGCGCTCACCGCGCGTGAGCGCCCCCGCGTCGGCGCCGAGGAGAAGAGGCACTCGTGCCCGGACCACGACGTGGCGCGATCCCGGTGGTCGCCGTCCTGGCGCTCGGGCTCGCCACGCCCGCGAC